>NZ_JBANBK010000012.1:0-139284 GCF_053572325.1 Bradyrhizobium sp. UFLA05-112
GAAGAGCTGGCCTGCAATCGAACAAAGAGCTGACCAACCACCTTGACACACCAACTCCCCATGTGAGCAATCCAGAATATTCCCGCGGTGGGACTCTGGATTGCTTCGCTGCGCTCGCAATGACGATGTGGATGCAGCCTCTCCCCGCATCCGCCTTCGCTGACGCTTCGGCGGGACAAGCGCGGGAAGAGGCGAAGCATCACTTCTGCGGCAGGTTCACCCGAACGTGGAGCTCGCGGAGCTGCTTGGTCGTGGCTTCCGATGGCGCGCCCATCAGGAGGTCCATGGCCTGCTGGTTCATCGGGAACAGCGAGATCTCGCGCAGGTTCGTCGTGCCGCAGAGCAGCATCACGATGCGGTCGACGCCCGCGGCCATGCCGCCATGCGGCGGCGCGCCGTACTGGAAGGCGCGGTACATTCCGCCAAAACGCTCGACCACTTCCTGCTCGCCATAGCCGGCGATCTCGAACGCCTTCACCATCGCTTCGGGCACATGGTTGCGGATGCCGCCCGAGGCAATCTCGTAGCCGTTGCAGGTGATGTCGTACTGGAAGGCCTTGATGGTCAGAGGATCCTGGCCCTTCAACGCTTCCAGGCCGCCCTGCGGCATCGAGAACGGGTTGTGCGAGAAGTCGACCTTCTTGTCGTCCTCGTTGTACTCGTACATCGGGAAGTCGACGATCCAGGCGAGCTCGAACCGCTCCTTGTCGGTGAGGTTCAACTCCTCGCCGACCCTGTTGCGGGCGAGCCCCGAAAACTTCCAGAACTTGTCGGGATCACCGGCGACGAAGAAGGCGGCATCGCCCTCCTTCACGCCGAGCTGCGCGCGGATCGCAGCCGTGCGTTCCGGCCCGATGTTGTTTGCCAGCGGACCTGCGCCCTCGCCGCCCTCACGCCACATGATGTAGCCGAGGCCGGGCTGGCCCTCGCCCTGCGCCCAGGAGTTCATGCGGTCGCAGAAGGCGCGGCTGCCGCCGCCTGCGGCCGGGATCGCCCAGACCTGGTTCTTGGGGTCTTCGAGCATGCGCGCGAATACCTTGAAGCCGGAGCCGCGGAAGTGCTCGGAGACGTCCTGCATCTCGATGGGGTTGCGCAGGTCCGGCTTGTCGCTGCCGTATTTGCGCAAGGCCTCGGCGAACGGAATCCGCCGCCAGCCCTTCGTCACCGGCTTGCCCTTGGCGAACTCCTCGAACACGCCGGTGATGACAGGCTCCATCGCCGCGAAGACGTCGTCCTGCGTGACAAAACTCATCTCGACGTCGAGCTGGTAGAACTCGCCGGGCAGACGGTCGGCGCGCGGGTCCTCGTCGCGGAAGCAGGGCGCGATCTGGAAGTAGCGGTCGAAGCCCGACATCATCAGCAGCTGCTTGTATTGCTGCGGCGCCTGCGGCAGCGCGTAGAACTTGCCGGGATGGATGCGCGACGGCACCAGGAAGTCGCGCGCGCCTTCCGGCGAGGACGCGGTCAGGATCGGCGTGTTGAACTCGAAGAAGCCCTGCGCCTTCATCCGCTGGCGCATGGAATCGATGATCGCGACGCGCGTCATGATGTTCTGGTGCAGCTTCTCGCGGCGCAGGTCGAGGAAGCGGTATTTCAGGCGAATGTCTTCAGGGTATTCCTGGTCGCCGAACACCGGCAGCGGCAGGTCGCCGGCCGGGCCCAGCACCTCGATCTCGCTGACGTAGACCTCGACCTTGCCGGTCGGCAGGTCGTCATTGTCGGTGCCTTCCGGGCGGCGGCGGGCCTTGCCGTCCATACGCACCACGTATTCCGAGCGCAGCTTCTCGGCCAGCGAGAACGCCGGCGAGTCCGGGTCCACCACGCACTGGGTCAGGCCGTAATGGTCGCGCAGGTCGATGAACAGCACGCCGCCATGGTCGCGGACGCGATGGACCCAGCCGGAAAGGCGGACCGTCTCGCCGATGTGGCTCTCGCGGAGCGCGCCGCATGTATGTGACCGGTAGCGATGCATGGTAGTCCCAAAATGATGTCGGAGGATCGAATCGGACGGCCCAAAAGGCCGATCCGAAGTTGTGGCTGGGTTTACCCGACGAGGCCCGGTGCGGCAACCAAGGGAACGGCCTGTTTTGGGCCCGGAATGCCCATTTTTATACGAGCCTGGCCTGAGCCTTTGCTGACGGGCGTTCCAGCCCTACATTTACGACCATGACCGTCCATTTCCCGTTCCAGAACTCCTATTCGGCGCTGCCGGACACCTTCTTCGCCCGCGTGGCACCGACCCCGGTCGCCGCGCCCCGGCTGATCAAGCTGAACCGGCCGCTTGCCATCCATCTTGGGCTTGATCCGGACCTGCTGGAGACGCCGGAGGGCGCCGAGATCCTGGCCGGCAAGACGGTTCCCGCCGGCGCGGACCCCATCGCCATGGCCTATGCCGGGCACCAGTTCGGGCAGTTCGTGCCCCAGCTCGGGGATGGCCGGGCGATCCTGCTCGGCGAGGTCATCGACAAGGACGGCGTCCGCCGCGACATCCAGCTCAAGGGCTCGGGCCCCACCCCGTTCTCCCGCCGCGGCGACGGCCGTGCCGCGCTCGGGCCAGTGCTGCGCGAGTATGTGGTCAGCGAAGCGATGTACGCCCTGGGCATCCCGACCACGCGCTCGCTTGCCGCCGTCGTCACCGGCGAGCACGTGATCCGCGAGACGGCGCTGCCGGGCGCAGTCCTGACCCGCGTGGCGTCGAGCCACATCCGCGTCGGCACCTTCCAATATTTTGCAGCGCGCCGCGACACCGATGCGATCCGCGCCCTCGCCGACCACGTCATCGACAGGCACTATCCGGAGCTGCGTGGTGCAGAGCGCCCCTATCACGCGCTGCTCGCCGGCGTCGTGGCACGGCAGGCCGACCTCGTCGCGCGCTGGCTGCTGGTCGGCTTCATCCATGGCGTGATGAACACCGACAACACCTCGATCTCGGGCGAGACCATCGATTACGGCCCCTGCGCTTTCATGGACTCCTACGATCCCGCGCAGGTGTTCTCGTCGATCGACGAGATGGGTCGCTACGCCTATGCCAACCAGCCGCGCATCGCACTGTGGAATCTGACGCGGCTCGCCGAATGCCTCTTGCCGCTGTTCTCCGACGATCAGGAGAAGGCGATCGAACAGGCGCAGGACATTCTTGGCGCGTTTCCAGACGCGTTCAGCAAGGCCTATCAGGCAGGCCTGCGCAGGAAGGTTGGACTGTTCACGGAGCGTGACGGCGACGAGGCGCTAATCCAGGACCTGCTGGATGCGATGGCGAAGAACGCTGCCGACTTTGCCCTCACCTTCCGCAAGCTGGGCGACGTAGCGGGCGATGCCGCCGCCGACGAGCATGTCCGCGCGCAGTTCATGGATCCGAGCGCGTTCGACGAGTGGGCCAAACGCTGGCGCGAGCGTCTCGCTTCGGAGCCGCAATCGGCCGCAGAGCGGCAAGCCACCATGCACGCCGTCAATCCCGCCCTCATCCCGCGCAACCATCGCGTCGAAGCGGTGATCCGGGCTGCGGTGGATGACGACAACTACGCACCGTTCGAGGAACTGGTGAAGGTGCTGGCCAAGCCGTACGAGGATCAGCCGGAGTATGCGGCCTATCAGGACCCGCCGCTACCGGACCAGCGCGTGCTGCGGACGTTTTGCGGGACGTGAGAGGCGATTGCAACTTCGTAGGGTGGATTAGCCAAAGGCGTAATCCACCACCTTTCTCACTACGTGGAAACTAAAGAGGTGGGTTACGCTTCGCTAACCCACCCTACGAACTGACGCAGCCATCACATCCGCTCTCCGAACCCTCCGATAGCCTCGGAGTCCCCGCCCCAATCTTCCGGAAACAATCCGGCGCGAACATCGCGGTGAAACGACGAGTACGGCCAATCGCGCACCCTGGAGACGTGCCCGTGCTTTACGGGGTTGTAATAGCAGTATTCGACATGGCGCGCGTAGTCCGCTTCATCGCGGATCAGGTGCTCCCAAAAACGGCGCTGCCAGATGCCACGCTCGTTTCGAGCTGCACGGATAGCGCTCAACCGTTCGTTCGCTGGCAGCGCTTTCGCAAACCGGGTCTTGATCAACCGCCAGCGCACCGAGAAGTCGGAATCGCCCGACGGCAGCTTCAGGACCACGAACGCATTGATGCCGAACGGATGGCTCCGACACGTTGCGGCGACAGCCTCTCGCAAAGTTTCGATCTGCTCGATTAAAATAGCCTTGCGTCGATCAAGTAGGTTCACCGTGAAGAACCAGCAACCTCCGGGGACGAATGCGCGGCGGTAGTCAGACATCTGCGGCAAGTAGCACAACTTGAAGTTGGCGAACAGGGGTGGATTACGCCTTCGGCTAATCCACCCTACGCAGTGCGTCGTTCAAATACCGCACCGCGAGACGACCCGGTTGACCCCGTCTGCCGTTCTGCCCAACAATTTGTCGCATCGGCAATCATCGTCATCAAACTGAAACACTCGCACTCTAACCGGCTGGCGGGCCGTCTTGCCGGAGGCGACCATCCTCCCAGAGACCTGATACGCGCGCCATGCCTTTCAAATTCATCCACCTCACCGACACGCATCTTGCGGGCCCGGGCCTGAAACTCTACGGCCTCGATCCGCGCGCCCGCCTCGACGCCGCCATCGATGACATCAACACGCACCATGCCGATGCCGCCTTTGCGGTCGTGACCGGCGATCTCACCCATTGGGGTGATGCCGCGGCTTACGCGGATTTCGCCGCTGCGATGGCCCCGCTTGGGATTCCCCACATCGCCATGGTCGGCAATCATGACCGCCGCGTCGCCTGCCTTGACGGGCTCAAGGCGGCGCCCCGCGATCCCAATGGTTTCGTGCAGGGCACGCGCACGACAGAGCACGGCCTGTTCGTCTTCCTCGACACGCTGGACGAGACCAGCGACGCCGGCGAGATGTGCACAAAGCGTCTCGGCTGGCTTGCGGACACGCTTGCCGCCGCGCCCGCAGCGATGCCGTTCCTCATCTTCATGCATCATCCGCCGTTCCCGGTCGGCGTCCACGCGATGGACGAGATCGCGCTGAAGCAGAGCGCTGAATTTGCCGAGGTGATCGCGCCCTATCGCGCGCGTATCCGCCACCTCTTCTTCGGCCATGTGCACCGGCCGATCTCGGGCAGCTACGGCAAGATCCCCTTCTCCACCCTGCGCGGCACCAACCACCAGGTCTGGTTCGAGCTCGATCCGAAGGCCACCAATCATCTCGCAAGCCATGAGCCGCCGGCCTATGGCGTGGTGCTGATCGACCAGGAGAACCTGGTCGTGCACAGCCACGACTTCCTCGACACCAACCTGCGTTTCCCCTTCTCTCCGCCAGAGGGAATGGACGATCGCGACTATGCGCTCAACTTCCCGGCGCGGTGAGATGAGCCTGGCCGAACCAGCACCGCTCGCCGTTACCCGATCAGCACCGCCGCGCCTCAACGTCCTCCAAAGGTTCACCGCCGGCTTCAAGGCCTCGCTTCCGGCCTATCTGCTGCTGTTGCCCTCGCTCATCTTCCTCGCAGCCTTCACCTACGGCGCGGTCGGACGGGTGATCGTCGATGCGCTCTATCAGCGTGCCACGCCGCGGGCGCCGAGCCGCTTCGTCGGGCTGGACAATTTGGCGGCGGTGCTCGCCGACCCCGCTTTCACAGGCGCCGTCGTCAACAATCTCATCTATGCGGTCGGCACCGTGGTGCCGAGCATGGCGCTCGCCTGCCTCTTTGCGCTGGCGCTGTCGCGTACCAATGCGGTGACGAGCGCGCTGCGCGCCGCGCTGTTCCTGCCAGTGCTGATCCCGATGGTCGCCGCCTCCGCGCTGTTCCTGTTCATCTTCCTGCCCAACGTCGGACTGCTCGACTACTATGTCGGCCGCCTGGTTCCGGTGCTGCCCAACTGGCTCGGCGATCCCGACGTCGCGCTGATCGTGATCATGGTAATCACGATCTGGAAAAACGCCGGCTACTACATGCTGTTCTTCCTCGCAGGCCTCCAGGCGGTGCCGGAGGACGCGATGGAAGCCTCCTATCTCGACGGCGCGGGGCCTTGGCAGCGCCTGCGCTACATCATCCTGCCGGAGCTTAAGCCCACCTTCCTGTTCGTCACCGTGATCGCCGGCCTCAATGCCGTGACGCAGGTCGACCATGTCTTCGTCATGACCCAGGGCGGGCCATCGAACGCGACCAATCTCGTGCTGTTCTACATCTACGAGCAGGCGGTCGAGCATTACGACGTCGGGAAGGCCTCGGCAGCAACGCTGCTCTCGCTCGGCGTGCTGATGGGCCTGACGGCGCTGTCCTTCCGGACTCTTGCGAACCGCGAGGGCGGGCCATGAACCCGTTCAAGGGATTGTTCACGCACGCGCCGCTCGCGACCCGCAACGAGATCACGCCAAAGCTCGGATTTGCGCTGGTGGTGCTGCTCGCGCTGGTCTGGCTGATCCCGTTCCTGTGGATGGCAGTGGCAACGCTCCGCCCCGCCTCCGACGGCATCAACGCGATGGCCGAGCTGATGCCGAGCCTGAAACCCACGCTCGACAATATCAAGGATGCCTGGGACATCGGCGATTTCCCGCGCTACTTCCTCAACACCACAATCATCTGCACCGGCATCCTGCTGGTGCAGTTCGTGACCGTGACTCTGGCGGGCTTTGCTTTTGCGCGACTTTCCTTTGCCGGAAAGTCGCTGATCTTCTATCTCTTCCTGCTCCAGCTCATGCTGGTGCCGGTGCTGCTCATCGTGCCGAACCTGACGCTGGTGGCAAAGCTCGGCCTCTACGACACCTTGACCGGTGTGATGATGCCGTTCTTCGCCTCGGCCTTCGGCACCTTCCTGATGCGACAGGCCTTCGAGGCCATCCCGACCGAGCTTGAGGATGCAGCCCTGATCGACGGCGCCGGCGTGTTCGCGCGCATCCGCCACATCTACGTGCCGCTGTCGCTGCCGAGCTTTTCGGCCTTCGCCATCGTCTCCGTAACGAGCCATTGGAACGACTTCCTCTGGCCGCTGATGGTGATCAACTCGCCGGACAAGCGCCCGCTGACCGTCGGGCTTTCCGTCTTCACCAAGACCGCCGAAGGCACTCAGGCCTGGGGCACCATTGCCGCCGGCACCCTGATCGTGATCGCGCCGCTGCTCGTCACCTTCCTGATCTTCCAGAAGCGCTTCATCAGCTCTTTCGTCACCTCAGGCATCAAATAGGAGATTTTCGATGCTGCTCTCCCGCCGGCTTGCGCTCGGCCTCACCATCGCAGGCGCCCTCGCCTTTCCAGCCTTTGCCGAAGGCCCGACCGAGATCGACTTGTTCTTCCCCGTCCCCGTCGACGGCAAGCTCGCCCGCGACATGGGCACCATGATCAAGGAGTTCAACGAGACCCATCCCGAGGTCAAGGCGACCGCGGTCTATACCGGCTCCTATGACGACACGCTGATCAAGACGCGCGCCGCGATCAAGGCCGGCAAGCCGCCGGCGGCCGTGATCATGTCGGCGAACTTCCTCCTGGACATGCAGATCGAGAACGAGCTCACCAATCTCGATTCCCTGATCGCCGCCGACGGCACCACCAAGGCGCAATTCCTCGGCCAGTTCTTCCCCGCACTGCACGGCAACGCCGTGATCAACCGCTCGGTCTATGGCGTGCCGTTCCACAACTCGACGCCGCTGCTCTACATGAACGCCGAGCACGCCAAGGAAGCGGGGCTCGATCCCGACAAGCCACCGCAGACTTGGGCCGAGGTCACCGACTGGGCCAAGAAGCTCACCAAGCGCGAGGGCGACAAGGTCACGCGCTGGGGCATCGAGATTCCCTGCGCCTATGACTATTGCGGCTGGATGATGGAGACGCTCACCATGTCCAATGGCGGGCGTTACTACAACGAGGAGTTCGGCGGCGAAGTCTATTACGACACGCCGTCGATGCTCGGCGCGCTCTCCTGGTGGAACGACCTCATCGCCAAGCACAAGGTGCATCCGCCGGGCGCAACGCCAGGCCCGGCCGTGAGCACTGCCTTCATCTCCGGGAACGCCTCGATGATGATGCTCTCGACGGGCTCGCTCACTTACGTGCGCGACAACGCCAAATTCCCCTACAAGGTCGCGTTCATCCCGCGCAACGTCCGCAACGCCGTGCCGATCGGCGGTGCCTCGCTGATCATCCCGGCGGGCCTCGAAGCCGACAAGCAGAAGGCGGCCTGGACGCTGATCAAGTGGATGACCTCGCCGGAGAAGAGCGGCTGGTGGAGCCGTGCCACGGGCTATTTCGCCCCGAACATGGCCGCCTACAAGACGCCGGAGATGCTCGACTTCCTCGGCAAGAATCCGGACGCGAAGACGGCGGTCGACCAGCTCGACGTCGCAAAGCCCTGGTTCGCGACCTACAAGACCGTGCCGGTCCGCAAGACCCTCGAGGACGAGGTGATGCTGGTCCTGAACGGCAAGAAGCAGCCGAAGGATGCGCTCGCCGCCGCCCAGAAGGCCGCCGACGAGCTGCTCAAGCCCTACAACGCCGAGACGGCGTTGAAGCTGCCGTAAGGTCAAACGGGCGCTCCGGCAAACGGAGCGCCCGTTAACCTCCCGTCCACCATTCGGCCCGCCCCGGCGCCGGTAACCACGACAATTAACAGACCGTCAATTCGGCCCCGACAAATCTACGGATCTTTCGGGGAGTTGGCCGTGGATCTGTTGGTTTTCGAGTTTCTGGGACTGGCGATGCTCGCCATGTGCGTGGTCGTGGTGGCACTGCCCTGCGGGCGAAAGCCGTCGCAACGGATCCGGTACGAGTAGGATTTCGCGTCCGCGACCTGCGGATTGGCCCGTCCGCGGTCGGCAGGGGCGATTCCGGCCGAAATCAAGCTCCGAATTCGTTCCAACCCCCTTGACATCACAGCACTTTCGGCAGAACGGCTGATGTACGTGTCATGGGCCGTTCATGGATCTGATTACCACCACCGCTGACCTAGCCGCTGCCTGCAGCCGGCTGGCCGAGCATCCCGTCATTACCGTCGATACCGAGTTCCTGCGCGAGACCACCTACTACCCGCTCCTGTGCGTGGTGCAGATGGCGAGCCCCAAGGAGGCCGTGGTCATCGATGCCCTCGCCGAGGGCATCGACCTCAAACCCTTCTTCGAGCTGATGGGCAACGAGAAGGTCCTGAAGGTCTTCCACGCCGCCCGCCAGGACATCGAGATCATCTGGCACCAGGCCAACATCATCCCGCATCCAGTGTTCGACACCCAGGTCGCGGCCATGGTGCTCGGCTATGGCGACAGCATCGCCTATGACCAGCTCGTCGAGAAGGTCACCGGCCATCGGCCGGACAAGACCCATCGCTTCACCGACTGGTCGCGCCGGCCGCTGACGAAGGAGCAGATGCACTATGCGGTCTCCGACGTCACACACCTGCGCGAGGTGTTCGCCGCGCTCGATGCCGACCTGAAGAAGCGCCGCCGCAGCGAATGGGTCTCCATCGAGATGGAGATCCTGACCTCACCCCGCACCTACGACTTCCATCCCGAGCGCGCCTGGGAGCGGCTCAAGACGCGGGTGCGCAAGCCGAAGGATCTGGCGGTGCTAATGGAGGTCGCGGCCTGGCGCGAGCAGGAAGCGCAAAGCCGCGACGTGCCGCGCGGCCGCGTGCTGCGTGACGACGCGATCAGCGACATCGCGACCCACGCGCCGACCACGCTGGAAAAGCTTGCCCATCTGCGCTCGGTGCCGAAGGGTTTTGAAAAATCCAGGTGGGGCGCGGACATCATCGCCGCGGTCGAGCGCGGGCTGGCGCGCGACCTCTCGAAGCTGCCGAAGCTGGAGAAGCCGCGCAACAATTCCAACGGCGCGGCGATCGTCGAGCTGCTGAAGGTGTTGCTGCGCATGACCGCGGAGCGCCATGCTGTGGCGAGCAAGGTAATTGCGACCGTCGACGATCTCGAAGAGATCGCAGCCGATGACGAGGCCGACGTGCCCGCGCTGCGCGGCTGGCGCCGCGAGCTGTTCGGCGACGCCGCCCTGAAGTTGAAGCACGGCCAGCTCGCGCTTGCGATCGACAAGGGCCGCGTGGTCGGTGTCAGCCGGGCGTAATAGCCCGCAATCTCTCCCCAGGGTCGTCCTGGCGAAAGCCAGGACCCATTACCCAGGGAGGAGTTTGACGAAGACTCGTCGTTCGATACTCGTGCCACCCGCTATCGTCACGCGGTATGGGTCCTGGCTTTCGCCAGGACGACACCGAAAGTGTGACAAGCGCCCCTCAAGCCGGCGTCAGCTTTGCAGCCTCCGCCTTCATGTCGTCCAGCACGCCCGCGATGGTGCCGACCAGCTCGTCGATCTGGGCCTTGGTGACGATCAGCGGCGGGCAGATGGCGATGGCGTCGAGCATGTTGCGCGAGATGACGCCGCGCTCCTGGAGCATGCGCGCCGCGATGCCGCCGACGGCGCCCGGCGTGCTTGCTGCCGTCTTGCGCTGCTTGTCGAGCACGAGTTCGATCGCGGCGATCATGCCGACGCCGCGGATTTCGCCGACCAGCGGATGGCTCGAAAGCTCACCCAGCCGCGCCTGCAGATGGGCTCCCGCCTCCGCAGCATACGCGACCAGGCCGCGCTCCTCGATGATCTTGAGGTTTTCCAGCGCGACCGCCGCGCCGACCGGATGACCGCCTGCCGTGAAGCCGTGGCCGAGGACGCCGATCTTGTTGCTCTCGTCCGCGATCGGCTCGAACATCCGGTCATTCATCAGTACCGCCGAGAACGGGAAATAACTCGAGGTGATCTGCTTGGAGAGGACGATCGCATCTGGCTTGATGTTGTAGGTGTCGCAGCCGAACATCTTGCCGGTGCGGCCGAAGCCGCAAATGACCTCGTCGGCGACGAGCAGGATGTCATACTTCTTCAGGACCTGTTGGACCTTGTCCCAATAGGTCGCGGGAGGAACGATCACGCCGCCTGCCCCCATCACCGGCTCGCCGAAAAAGGCCGCGATGGTGTCCGGACCTTCCCTCACGATCAGCGCTTCCAGCTCCTCGGCGCGCCGCGTCGCAAAGGCTTCCTCGCTCTCGCCGGGCTGGCCGTCCTTGTAGAAATGCGGTGAGCCCGTATGCAGGATATTCGGCAACGGAAGATCGAAGGAGCGGTGATTGTTCGGCAGGCCGGTGAGGCTTGCGGAGGCGATCGTGACGCCGTGATAGGCGCGCATGCGGCTGATCACCTTCTTGCGCTGCGACTGTCCGAGGGCGTTCGAACGATAAGCGATCAGCTTCAGCACCGTGTCATTGGCCTCTGAGCCGGAGTTGGTGAAGAACACCTTGCTCATCGGTACCGGCGCGAGGGCAACGAGCTTCTCGGCGAGATCGATCGAGGGCCCATGCGATTTCGCGGAGAACACGTGGTAGAATGGCAGGGCCTGCATCTGCCGGTACGCAGCCTCGACCAGCCGCTTCTCGTTGAAGCCGAGCCCGACGCTCCACAGGCCGGCCATCGCCTCGAAATAGCGCTTGCCCGCGGCGTCGAAGACATAGGGCCCCTCGCCGCGCTCGATCACCAGCGGGCCATTCTGCTGATGGGTGCGCGCGTTGGTATAGGGATGAAGCTGGAAGGCCACATCGCGGGCTTCTTGCGAATTGGGCAGCATGGTCATCATATCATTCCTTCAGCCTTCGGCTCGCGTCAAAACGGAGCTCGTCTGTCGACGGCGTCGTCACTTGGCTATTGCGACACGTCACAACTTGCAACGTCAATTCGTCGGCAGCACGGCTGCGTTGCAGGAAACAGTAAAGTGCCGGTTCAGGCAGCTCCGTCATCGTCGCTGCCATCCGAGGCAGCCTCGGCCGCCTCGCGCGCCTCGACAAGCGCCATTGAGAGCAGATAGACGGTCGTCGACAGGCCGAGCCGGCGCGCGACTTCAAGGGCGCGCGACAGATCGCCAACCAGACCTTCCAGCTCTTGCCCCCGGGACAATGTCGTCAATCACCCTCGTCGCGGGCCGCGCCCGTCTATACCGCGATGGCGCCGGTGGTCCTGATGAGCTCGGCGCTGGGGCGAAGAGTAGCAAAATTACTGATCACGTTCACCACCGACTGCTTGTAGTCGGCTGCGTCGCCATGGCCCGGATGGCGGCAGGCGACCGCGTCAGTGACAACCTGGTAACGATGGCTCCGGTGAAACCCGTCGACCACTGTCGCCAAAATCGTCTCGTCGAGCGAAAAGCCGAGCAACACGCAGCGGATATTTCGGATGTTCGCGCTGTAGTCCGCGAACCGCGCGGAACTGTAGGCTGACGGCAGAGGATGCTCAAACGTCATCTCCCCGGGGCGCGGCCTCAGCTCAACAATCCAATCGGTCAGCTTGGATGCCGGATTGAACCAGGCGGCCTGCGCAATGCGCTTGATGTGCATCACCGGCCAGAGATTGTCGCGCCACAGCGTCAACAACTCCAGGCAGCGCGAGGTCGTGGCGTCGCCGTCGAGAATGACATGGCGACGCCCGGGTGTCAGATATTCGACCTGCAGATCGGCGCAAACCAGGATCGGCGGATCGTCGTGAATGGAGTCCGGCATTTTTCTGTTCGTAGCTGCACCAATTTTTAGCGCTGGGTCATCGAGACGTTACGCAGTGGCGATGTCACCGCCCGTCCCGCCGAGGCATCGAGCACTCCCGGCCGATCCCAATCGCCCTCGGGGCGGATGATCACGTAAGGATCACTGTCCAGCGTGATCGCGTCCGGTCCCGGCTCGATCTCGAGCACCATCTCGGTATAGGAAAAATCCGAGAAGGTGATCTTGCGATTGTGGCCCAGCGGCTTGGCGCCGAAATGGGCCCAGAAGTCCACCAGCCGGTCCTGCGCCTGCCCATAGATCTTGCGGAAGCCCTTGCGCTTCACATAGTCGACGCTCGCCTGCACGAGCTTGAACGACACGCGCGAGCGACGGTACTGGTGGCGCACCGCGAGCCGCTCGACCTTGGCGAACTCGCCGAAGAAGCGAACCCGCAGGCAGCCGGCGGGCTCGTTGCCGATGAAGCCGATGAAATGTGCGGCGACCAAATCGTTGCCGTCGAACTCTTCCTCGAAAGGACAATCCTGCTCGGCGAGATAGACCGCCGATCGGATGGCAGTGACCAGCATGAGATCGCTGGGATCACGCGCGATGCGGATCGTGATGGCGCGCGAGTCGGGTTTGGCTAAAGGAATTCTAGTGCCGTGCATCTGCAAGACTCCCTGCTTCAATCATCACGCCCCGCCTGCGTATGGGCAGTCGATTCCATGGCCGCTCGTAACACCAGAGGTCGGGCTGAAAGCTCGCGATAGGCTCAAAACCCGTCGCTTTCATGATGTCGCGTCCTGCCGCCGTCGACGGCTGCGCGAAACAATCGGCGCTTCGTAACCGCGGCTGCCGCAGATGCGCAGCCGCCTTGCCTAGACCGGCAATCCCGCGGCCGGTGGTCGCGATAGCCCAGATGTAGGTGGCCGAGACCTCCTCGTCGCCAGATGCGAGATGCCGGATGTCGGGCCTGGTCAGGCAGATCTCGTCGAGCAGCAGCGCGTCATGGCCGCGCTCATTGAGAAACAGGAAGGCCATGCCTCCGACCAGCGCGCCGTTCCGCGTGAACGTCAGAAGACATTGAGAATCGAAGGTGAAATAGCGTGCTAGTTCCTGCTCGCCGATCCGCACGCCGGGGACTAACCGGTGCGCCATGTCGGCAAGTGCAGCAATTTCGGAAAATTGCGCACAATGGACATCGATGTCTGGGCTGAGCGGCAGCGCGTCAAATTCATGCCTTGCGGCGAAGGAGCCCCTTTCCATACCCATCCCACCCCTCTATCGTTTGGTTCGTCCCGTTAGGGTGAGGAGCTTAGCGGGTAAGGAACAGGTGTATGCAGCAACTATTGCACCGGGGTGCTGCGATGACGCAGCACCGCAGCGATGAGCCCCTGGATGCATCCTGGGACGATTTGAAGCTGTTTTTAGCTTGCGCGAAATATAAAAGTTTCCGCAACGCCGCTGAGGAGCTCGGCCTCACGTCAACGACGCTGATGCGCCGGATCGACCGGCTCGAAGAGAGCATCGGCTGCAAGCTGTTCCTGCGCGACCAGAGCGGATTGACGCTGAGCGACGAAGGCACGGCGATGATCTCCGATGTCACGTTGATGGAGCGTTACGCCTTCAATGTATTTCGCCGCGCCTCGCGTAGCTCGAGCGACGCAACGGGCACCGTGCGCGTCGCAGTCACGGAAGGGCCCGGCAATTTCTGGATACTGCCGCGGCTGATCGACTTCCAGAAGACCTATCGCAAGATCACCGTCGACCTGCGCTGCGCGATGGAGCAGGCCGATGTTGCGCGCCTGGAGTCCGATATTGCGATCCAGCTGGAGCCGCCCACCAATCCGGATCTGATCGTGGCCAAGCTTGGCCGGCTGCACATCTATCCTTTCGTCTCGAAGGATTACGAGAGCCTGCACGGCGTGCCTGGCACGCTTGCCGAGTTGCCGAACCATCGGATCATCAAGCAGAATGCACCGCAGGTCGACGACACGGCTTATGCCCGCATCCTGGGGCTCAAGTCGCTCGAGGGCATCGTCGGAATCAAGACCAACTCGTCGGTCGGCGTGCTCTATGCAGTGGAACGCGGCGCCGGCATCGGCTTTCTGCCCACGGTGTCGATCGCACTCGGCGCGCCGCTCGTCGCCGTCGATCTCGGCGTCAGTCACCACGCCGATCTCTGGCTCACCTATCACAAGGAATTCCGCGCCTCCGAACGGCACAAGATCGTGGTCGAGTGGCTGAAGAAGATCTTCGATCCGCGCACCTATCCCTGCTTCCGCGACGAGTTCATCCACCCGAACGCGCTGGTGCCGATGATGGCGGCGGTCCGGGAGAGCTTTGGCCTGATGGGCTATGTTGCGGCGGCGCCAACCTGATCGGCGGCGCTACCATCTGTACTCGAAGCCGACCGTGCCCTGGTGTGACCGCAACTCGTTGCGGAACTTACCGTCATAATTGACGTAGAGGCGCGCAGTGTTGGTCAGGCTGAGCGAAGCGGACGCGCCGGTGTCGAGGCCGTAGCGGCTCTCGCCGATGCCGGGCACTACGAGGCCCTGCGTGCCGAGGCTGACCTGGATCGATCCCAGGTCCTGATAGAAATTGTCGACGAACTTGCCGTAGGCGGAGAGGTCCAGGATCTTCTGGTCGAATATGAAGTAGCGCCCGACCTCGGCGCCGAGCATGAGGCGCGCGCGAGCGAGTGCGGACGAGCCGACGGTCAGGGGAAAGAGGCTGCCCGTCTCCTGAAACGAGGCGCTGGTGGCGCGGACATATTCCAGCGCACCTTTCGGGACGAAGCGGGCCTGGTCCTGGGTCCAGTAGTAGCTCATCTCGGTCAGCGCGCCGTCGATGGTGGCGCGATAGCCCGCGGTCGCAAAGCCGAAGCCGGTGTCCCGGCTGGAATGGACGTTGCCGAAGCCGTGCACGAGCGCAAAAGCCCAGGTCCAGGGTCCCTTGTCGACCGAGCCGTTGACGCCGAGCTGGGTCAGATCCAGCGTCGCCGATTGCAGCGCCAGAGGCACGTCGATGTCGGTATGGCTCTGATCGACGGAGAAGCCGAGATTGACTCCCGGCGCAAGCCGCGCGCCGAAGCCCGCGACTCCGCCGATGGTCGTGCGCTTGTCGCCGACGAAGTCACCCTGCGCGTCGGTTCGCGTTGAAATGCCGTAACCCTCAAACCAGGTCCGGTAGCGCGGCCCTTCCGCCGCCTCCGCAGCACCGCCGCCGCCGGGATTGGTGCGGGAGGTCCGGTCGAAGCCGTTCGAGGCCTGGTTGCCCAGCCGCTCCAGGAAACTGGAGCCGAGGTTGAGCGTTGTGTTGCCCGCCGACTGGCCGTAGTTCATCGCGGTTGGCGTCGGTGACGGCGTAGGTGTCGGCGTAGGTGTCGGGGTGGGCGTTGGGGTCGCTGTGGGCGTTGGTGTCGGCGTCTGCGCATGGGCCGGCGCGACCAGGATCATCAGGGAGAGCGCAAGGGCGATCGCGGTGATGCTCGCGGCCCGCCGGACAAAACCCGCCGGCTCGTCCGCCTAGTCCCTGAAGGCTGCGATAGGCGGCGCATGACGACACAATTCCCGAAGCAAATGGCGGCGCGCAAAAATGCAACACGCATCGCGGCATCTGCGACGATTTGCGCTGAACCGGCGTGAAGGGTCAATCGCTTGGGCGGCATCGAACGGGGTGATTACCCCGCCCTGTGGTACCGCTGCCACAGGTCACGAACTCTGCCGTCGCGCGCCGGATCGGGACTTGAATTTTGCACGCTGCTTGCTAGCGCGCGATTTTCATGTTGCAATATCCGGCACAATCGGATTTGGCCGCTCGACTGTGCGTTTCGCGACATTGAGACTCAAGACTCGAACAGACTTCCGGAAGCCCGTTTGTGGCGTGGCACGCGCAAAGACGTGACCGCGTCTTTTTTATGTCTGAAGGAGGAGACTGGCGATGCAAAAGGGCACCGTCAAATGGTTCAACCCGACAAAGGGCTATGGCTTCATCAAGCCGAATGGCGGCGACAAGGACGTGTTCGTCCATATCTCCGCAGTCGAGCGCGCTGGGCTGACCACCCTTAATGAAAATCAGGTGGTTGAATACGATCTCGTGGAGAACCGCGGCAAGACCTCGGCGGAGAACCTCAGGGTTCACTGACTTTCTGCCCACGATCGACTGACACGCATGAATTCCCCCGGGCTCCGCCCGGGGGATTTCGTTTGTGGCTCAAGCCTGCATGGCGCTTCAGCTCACCACCGGCGAGATCAAGAAATTCTCCGAGCCGCCGCTCCCCCCCGTCTTGCAGACATCGCCGTCGATTCGGACCTTGCCGGTCGCAAGCAGGCGCAGCGCTTCGGGATAGATGCGGTGCTCGACTTCGAGGATACGTTCGGAGAGCGTATCCGCCGTGTCGTTGTCGCTGACGGGAACCGCGCCCTGCATCACGATTGGGCCGGCATCGGTCGCGGGGATCACGAAGTGCACCGTCGCGCCGGACAGCTTGACGCCCGCGCGCAAAGCCTGGCCGTGCGGATCAAGACCGGGGAAGGACGGCAGCAGCGAGGGATGGATGTTGAGCATTCGTCCGTACCAGCTTTGCGTGAACTCTGCCGTGAACAGCCGCATGAAGCCGCCGAGACAGATCAGCTCGATGCCGTGCTGGTCGAGCGCGGCATGCAGCGCCGCCTCGAAGCCGGCGCGGTCCTTACCGAACGGCTTGCTCTCGATCACCAGCGTCTTTACGCCGCTCGCCCTCGCCTTCTCCAGGCCCAGTGCGGCGGCCTTGTTCGAAATGACGAGCGAGATCTCCGCCGGAAAATCCGGTGCGGCGGCGGCCTTGATCAGCGCCGCCATGTTGGAGCCTCGGCCTGAGATCAGGATGGCGACACGGCGCTTCATGGGTTTTACAGCGACAGATCGAGTTGGCCGTTATAAACGACGCGATGCTCGCCCTCGGCCGGGATCACAGTGCCGAGTTGCGCCGCCGTCTCGCCGGCATCGGTGAAGACCTCGATCACCTTGTCGGCGGCATCCGGCTCGACGATCGCGATCATGCCGATGCCGCAGTTGAAGGTGCGCAGCATTTCGAGCTCGGCGATGCCGCCTTGCGCCGCCAGCCATTTGAACACCGGCAGCACCGGCAAGCGGGCGAGATCGATGCCGACACCGAGATGTTTCGGCAGCACGCGCGGGATGTTGTCGGTGAAGCCGCCGCCGGTGATGTGGGCAAGGCCCTTCACCGCGCCGGTCTCGCGGATCGCGCGCAGGCAGGATTTGACATAGAGCCGGGTCGGCGCGAGCAGCGCCCCCCCGAGCGTCATGACCGGCGCAAACGGCGCCTGGGCCTCGAAGCCCAGGCCGGACTGCTCGACGATCTTGCGCACCAGCGAGAAGCCGTTGGAATGCACGCCCGAGGACGCGAGCCCGATCACTGCATCGCCCGCGGCGATATCCTTGCGCGGCAGTAGCGTCCCGCGCTCGGCAGCACCAACCGCGAAACCGGCGAGATCATAGTCGCCGTCCTTGTAGAGGCCCGGCATCTCGGCGGTCTCGCCGCCGATCAATGCGCAACCTGACTCGCGGCAGCCTTCGGCAACGCCCGCGACGATCGACGCAGCAGCCTCGGGGTCGAGCTTGCCGCAGGCGAAATAGTCGAGGAAGAACAGCGGCTCAGCCCCCTGCACCACGAGGTCGTTGACGCTCATCGCGACGAGGTCGATGCCGATCCCGCCATGCAGGCCGGTCTCGATAGCGATTTTGACCTTGGTGCCGACACCGTCGGTGGCGGCGACCAGGACCGGGTCCTTGAACCCGGCTGCCTTGAGATCGAACAGGCCACCAAAACCGCCGATCTCGGCATCGGCGCCGGCACGCGCGGTGGCGCGCACCATCGGCTTGATCAGGTCGACCAAGCGATTGCCCGCATCGATGTCGACGCCTGAATCGGCGTAGGTAAGGCCGTTTTTGCGGTCGGTCATGCCGGATTTCCAGTGGATTTGCGGCTGGTTACGTCGAATTCGAGGGTTGCGCAATGGCTCGCAAGAGGCCTGAGGCTATACTATGTAGATATCAACCGGTTCAGCCTCCAAAGGGCCGGATTCGAGGTCACACCGGGTGCCGGGAAGCGCCGCGTGAGTATTCCGAACATCATTACCCTGGGCCGCATTATGCTGGTCCCGATCATCGTCTGGGCGATTGTGTCGAGCCAAATGGAGGTGGCGTTCGCCGTCTTCCTGATCGCCGGCATCAGCGACGCCGTCGACGGCTTCCTGGCCAAGCGCTTCAACATGAGGAGCGAGCTCGGCGCCCTGCTCGATCCGCTCGCCGACAAGGCGCTGCTGGTCTCGATCTATCTGGCACTCGGCATCTGGGGCGACATCCCGCGCTGGATCGTGATTCTGGTGGTCTCCCGCGACATCATGATCGTCGCCGCCGTGATCGTCTCCTGGCTGTTCGACAAGCCGGTCGAGATGAAGCCGTCGAAAGTGTCGAAGCTCAACACTGCAGCCCAGGTGGCGTATGCGGCGTTGGTGCTGGCCTCCCTTGCCTTCGGCTTCAACCCCGGACCCTATGATATAATCCTGATGGGCCTCGTCACGGTCTTCACGCTCTCCTCCGTGTCGCTCTATCTCGTCGAGTGGCTGCGACACATGAGCACGATCGAGGCGAAATGAGGGGGATGCGGCCCCGCAAAAGGCCAACTCCCGCCCGATAGGTCGAATCTCTTCGAACAAAGCCGGCCCGTCCGGCATGGAGCAAAGCAAGCGTGGCAGGCCGCGTTCATCCCCGACAACTGGCGTTTTCGCTTCCGCATGCGGAAAGCCTGAGCCGGGACAATTTTCTCGAAGGCCCCGCCAACGCCGCCGGTCTCGCCCTGATCACCGGTTGGCCCGAATGGCCAAACCGGATCATGTGGCTGGCGGGGCCCGAAGGCTCAGGTAAGAGCCACCTCGCCGCCATCTGGGCCGAAGAGGCGGGCGCCCGCTCCACTACCGCCAATGCATTGACTGCGGCCGCCGTGCCTGGAGCGCTCGCCACGGGCGCACTGGTCGTCGAGGACCTGAAAGCGAAGGATTTGGATGAGCGCGCGCTCTTCCATCTGTTGAACCTCGCGCGCGAGGACGGCGCCTACGTCCTGCTCACAGGCCGCGAGGTACCGGCGGCACTGGATATCGAGCTGCGCGACCTCCGCTCGCGCCTGCGCGCCGTGCCGGTGGTGTCGCTCCTGCCGCCGGACGACCAGCTTTTCCGCGGCCTGATCGTCAAGTTCTGCGCAGACCGCCAACTGAGCGTGGATGAGAGCGTGGTCAGCTATCTCGCGACCCGCCTGGAGCGCTCCTCCGCCGCCGCGCGGCGGGCCGTGGAGTTGCTCGACGGCGAAGCCCTGCGGCTCGGCCGGCCCGTGACCCGCGCACTGGCGGCCGAGCTGCTCCGCGACGCCTGACATTTCCAGTCCCTTTTGCAGGCCCCCGCCCACCTCGACCGCTTGACGCGGCCGAGCGGCGGAACATCAATGTCATCGAAACGTCATCGCATTAACACATGCTCCCGCCGGTTTTGCGCGTAAGTCGCAAAGTAAGGCGAGACAATATGGACCGACTTCTCATGGACTCCGCGCAAGCTATTGAAATCAAAGAAAAAGAACTAGAAGCGACGGGTCTGCCGGCGATCGCCACGAGCCCCGAGCGATTCATCAATCGCGAGCTCTCCTGGCTACATTTCAACCGCCGGGTCCTGGAGGAATCCGTCAACTCCCACCACCCGGTGCTGGAGCGGGTGCGATTCCTGTCGATTTCGGCGAATAACCTTGATGAGTTCTTCATGGTCCGCGTCGCCGGCATCAAGGCGCAGGTCCGAGAGGGTATCCCCGAGCGCAGCCCCGACGGCCTGACCCCGTCCGAGCAACTCGCCCTGATCAACCGGACCGTCTCGCAACTCGCAAGCGACCAGCAGGCGATCTGGCGCGATCTGCGCGGCACGCTTGCCGAGGTCGGCATCGTGCTGGTGGACGGCAAGGATGTCACCAAGGCAGAGCGGACGTGGCTGGAGGACTACTTTCTCCACAACGTATTCCCGCTGCTCACCCCGCTTGCGATCGATCCCGCCCACCCCTTCCCGTTCATTCCGAGCCTCGGCTTCACCATCGCCCTGCAGCTCACGCGCGCCGCCGACGGCAGGCAGATGAACGCGCTGATCCGCATGCCCGGCAAGATCGACCGCTTCATCAAACTGCCCGTTGATGGCGTGACGCGGCTGATCCCGCTCGAGCAGGCTACCGCACTCTTCATCAACCGTCTGTTCCCCGGCTATACCGTGCACGGCCAGGGCGCCTTCCGCATCATCCGCGACTCCGAAATGGAAATCGAGGAAGAGGCCGAAGACCTCGTTCGCGTGTTCGAGACGGCGCTGAAGCGCCGCCGCCGTGGATCGGTGATCCGGCTCGAGGTCGATGCCAAGACGCCTGAGCAACTGCGCAACTTCGTGCAGCACGCGCTTTCAGCTGCCGATGACGAAGTGTTCCTGGTCGACGGCGTGCTCGCCATGAACGAGCTGTCGCAGCTCACCCGCCTCGATCGCCCCGACCTCGAATTCACCCCGTACGTGCCCCGTCATCCCGAGCGCGTGCGCGAGCATGGCGGCGACATCTTCGCTGCGATCCGGCAAAAGGACCTCATCGTCCACCATCCCTATGAATCCTTCGATGTCGTGGTGCAGTTTCTCCAGCAAGCCACGCGCGACCCCGACGTCGTCGCGATCAAGCAGACGCTCTACCGCACCTCCAACAATTCGCCGATCGTGCGCGCGCTGGCCGAGGCCGCCGAGGCGGGCAAGTCCGTCACCGCGCTGATCGAGCTCAAGGCGCGCTTCGACGAGGAAGCGAATATCCGCTGGGCGCGCGACCTCGAGCGCGCCGGCGTGCAGGTCGTCTACGGCTTCCTCGAGCTGAAGACGCATGCAAAACTCTCGATGGTCGTGCGCCGCGAGGGCGGCAGCCTCACCACCTATGTTCACACCGGCACCGGCAACTACCATCCGGTGACCGCGCGCATCTACACCGATCTCTCCTACTTCACCTCGGACCCGACCATCGGCCGCGACGCTGCGCGCGTGTTCAACTTCATCACCGGCTACGCGGCACCGAGCGATCTCGACAAGATGGCGGTATCGCCGCTGACGCTGCGCAAGCGCATCCTCGAGCACATCCAGGGCGAGATCGAGTATGCACGGCACGGCAAGCCTGGCGCGGTCTGGATGAAGATGAATGCCCTGGTCGACCCCGACATCATCGACGCGCTCTACGAGGCGTCTCAAGCCGGCGTCCAGGTCGAGCTCGTGGTGCGCGGTATCTGCTGCCTGCGGCCGGGTATCCCCGGCCTGTCAGAGAACATCCGCGTCAAGTCGATCATCGGGCGCTTCCTCGAGCACGGTCGAATCTACTGTTTCGGCATGGGCCAGGGCCTGCCGAGCGCGAAAGCGGCTGTGTATATCTCGTCAGCCGACATGATGCCGCGCAATCTCGATCGCCGTGTCGAAGTGCTGTGCCCGCTGCAAAATCCAACGGTACATCAGCAGGTTCTCGAACAGATCATGGTCGCGAATCTGAAGGACAACGAGCAGAGCTGGCAATTGTTGCCCGATGGATCGTCAACGCGTATGAAAGCCGCGAAGGGCGAGGAGCCTTTCAACGTGCACAACTACTTCATGACAAATCCGAGTCTGTCTGGCCGTGGAAAGTCGCTCAAGGAATCCTCGCCGCGGCGTCTCACGCGCCGGAACGAACGTCATCAGTCCTGATTGGGGATTGTTGCCGTGACACGGCCGCGCAAACGTGGCGCAAGCGTCGCGGTGATCGATATCGGCTCCAACTCGGTTCGTCTCGTCGTCTACGAGGCGTTGGCGCGGAGCCTCATTCCGATCTTCAACGAGAAGACGCTCTGCGGCCTCGGCCGCGAGGTGCAGAGCACCGGTCTGCTCGCGCCCGACGCGGTCGACAAGGCGCTGACCTCGCTGAAGCGATTTCGGGCACTCTGCCGCGTGATGCAGGTCGGCCGCGTCTTTGCGATCGCGACTGCCGCGTGCCGGGACGCCTCCAACGGCCCCGACTTCATCGCCAAGGCCGAGCGTATCTGCGCGGTGAAGATCGAGATCCTGTCGGGCCCGCGCGAGGCACGGCTCTCGGCGCTCGGCGTCGTCTCCGGCATCCACCACCCCGACGGCATCGTCGGTGATCTCGGCGGCGGCTCGCTGGAGCTCGTCGAGGTCCACCGCAACAGCGTGCGCAGCGGCGTGACGCTGCCGCTGGGCGGGCTCGCCCTGCAGGATCTCGCGCATAAATCGCTGAAGCGCGCCGACCGTATCGTGCGCGAGGAACTCGACGCCGTGGCGCAGCTCAAGGCCGGGCATGGCCGCACCTTCTATGCGGTCGGCGGCACATGGCGCGCACTCGCCCGCATCCACATCATCCAGAGCGGCTATCCGCTCCAGGTGATGCACGGCTATTCGATACCGGCGGCGGATGCGCTGGATTTTGCGCGACGCCTGCGGCGCCTGGTTGCGTCCAACATGCTCGCCGACATCGAAGTAGTCGCCGACGCGCGGCGGCCGCTCCTCACCTATGCCGCGCTGGTGCTCGAGCACATCATCCGCGTCGCCCGGCCGAAGACGATCGCGTTCTCGACCTTCGGCGTGCGCGAAGGCCTGCTGCACGAGAAGCTGTCGGAAGCCGAACGTGCCAAGGACGGATTGATCTGCGCTGCGGAAGAGCTGAACCAACTGATGTCGCGCTCGGCGCGCCATGCCCGCGAGCTGATCGAGTGGACCGACCGCTTCGTGCGCGTGGTGAAGCTGCGCGAGACGGAAGAGGACCGCAGGCTTCGCCACACCGCGTGTCTGCTCTCCGACATCGGCTGGCGCGTCCATCCCGACCACCGCGGCGAGCAGACGCTGAGCCTCGTGGTAAACGGCAATTTCGGCGCGATCAGCCACGAAGGCCGCGCCTTCGTCGGCCTGTCGGTGTTCTATCGCTATGCAGGCTTGAGCGAAGAGAACCAGCCGCCGCTGACGATGCAGGAGCTGCTCACGCCTGCGCATCTCGAGCGCGCGCGGCTCTTGGGCGCCGCGTTCCGCGTTGCGCATCTGATCTCGGCGGCCCGGCCCGGCGTGCTGCCCGCCACCCATTTCCGCAGCACTGGCCGCAAGCTGATGCTGGTGTTCGAGCACCGCCTCGGCGATCTCGTCGCCGATCGCGTCGGCGGCCGCTTCAAGCAGCTCGCCCGTCTGGTCGGCCGCTCGGGGTCGATCGTAAGGCGTTAGACTAGAGCACGATCCGGAAAAGTGTGCAGCGGTTTTCCCCTCGCGACAAACGCGGAACGCGTTTGCGCGGAGATCATGCTCAAACGATAAAGTTTATTCAGCCGACACCTTGGCGTGGCGTTCGGAAGCTTCGAGCGCAGCTACATGCAGGCTGCGCCGGCGCCAGATATAGCCGACGACCAGCACGACGATGACGCCGAGCACGGCGCAGAGATATTCGGCACCCGCGCCGCCATGGGCAAATTGCGGCGGGATGCGCAAGCCCGCAAGCAGCGTGTCCAGCGATACGCCGACCGGACCGTCGGACAGCGCATGCAGCTTCGGCTCGACGCCCGGATCGGTCGCGATCACCTCGCCGGCGATCCAGCCGAGCAAAGCCGCGCCGGCCCAGACCAGGATCGGCAGTTTTGACAGCAGCGCCATAATCAGCGCGGCGCCGGCCACGATCAGGGGAACGCTGATCGCAAGGCCGAGGACCAGGAGCGGCACGCTGCCATTGGCGGCGGCCGCAACCGCGATCACGTTGTCCAGACTCATGATGATGTCGGCGACAACGACGATCTGCACCGCCTGCCACAGATGCGAGGCCGAGGCGACGTCGTCCTCGTCCTCGTTCTCCGGCACCAAAAGCTTGGCGGCGATCACGATCAAAGCGAGACCGCCGACCAGCTTGAGGTATGGCAGCGCCATCAGGCTCGCGACGATGCCGGTGAAGACGATGCGCAGCAGCACAGCGGCCCCCGCACCTAGCACCATGCCCCACAACCGATGCCGCGGCTTCAGCCCGCGGCATGCAAGCGCGATCACCAGCGCATTGTCGCCGGAGAGCAGGATATTGATCCAGATGATCTTGCCGACCGCGACCCAGAACGCCGGCTCGGCCATTTCATTGCGGAACTGGGTGAAGAACGACCCGAGCGTGGCGGGGTCGAAGATCTGCCAGAGCCAGTTCACAATGCGTCCTTCCGATCAGCCGACGATCTCGTTGCCCGAGAAGAACTGGGCGATCTCGATCACGGCCGTCTCGGGGGCGTCGGAGCCATGCACCGAGTTCTCGCCGATCGACTTGGCGTAGAGCTTGCGGATGGTGCCATCGGCCGCCTTCGACGGGTCGGTCGCGCCCATCGCCTCGCGGTACTTGGCGATCGCGCCCTCGCCTTCCAGCACCTGCACGACCACGGGGCCGGAGGTCATGAACTCGACGAGCTCGCCGAAGAACGGACGGGCCTTGTGCACGGCATAGAAGGTCTCGGCCTGGCCCTTGGTCATACGGATGCGCTTCTGGGCGACGATGCGCAGGCCGGCCTTCTCGATCACGGCGTTGACCGCACCGGTCAGGTTACGCTCGGTCGCGTCGGGCTTGATGATCGAGAAGGTGCGTTCAATCGCCATGGTTCTGTCCTTGAGAAGGGGGGTGATTTGGAGTTGCCGGGCTTATATCGGCGCGATCGGCGAACGGCAAGCGACCGGCCAAAAGGGCCTCACAGGCGGATCGCCGCGGGGGCCGGATTCCTTAATTACTATTATTTCATCGAGATGAACCCAATCTGCAACGTCCATTCAGGCCCCGGTTCAGGATCACCGGCTTAATGTCGGGGCCATCGAGACGCGTTCTGCCCTTCAAGAGGCGTTTCGGCGGCCATTCCATCGACGCGCAGGCCCGCGCCGGCAGTTTTGAGGAGATCACGATGTTGAGGAAACTTTCGCTTGCTGCAGTCGCCGCGGTCGGGCTGGGTGCCGCGCTGGCTCCGACCTCTGCCTCCGCCCATTGGTATGGCGGCGGTTGGCATGGCGGCTGGCACCATGGCTGGGGCTGGGGCGCACCGCGTTTCTATGCCGGCGGCCCCGTCTCCTACGGCTATGGCGGCTGCTATGTGCGCCAGCTGGTCCCGACCCCCTGGGGACCCCGCTGGCGGCTGGTGAACCGCTGCTACTGAGCCCGTCAGCACCTTCCAAGAGAACTTCCAGAAGAAGCCCCGGCGTCCCCCACCCGCCGGGGCTTTGCCTTGAGCGCACATTGCCGCGCTCATACAATTTTTACGAGAATGAAAGGCGGTCCCCATCGGGACCGAAACTATTTCGCGGACAGTGACTTGGTAGGGTGTCCTTGCTTTTCACGATGGAACCCGCGATGCCTCGCCAATCCGCCAACGACAGCGAACAGATGGACCGGCGGACCAGCCGATCGATCTGCGACGCCATCGGCGAACGGCTCCAGCAGAGCCTACGGCCCGAGCCGCGGCTTCCGACATATCTCGAGCACCTCGTGAACGAGCTGCGCAAGCGGGATCGCGACCGCGATCCGCAGAACTAGGCGTAACAACGGGGTTGCGTTTGCCTCGCGCTGCGGTGACAAGGCCGCATGCTCACCATCACCGACCTTTCGGTCCGCCTCGCCGGACGCCTCCTGATCGACCAGAGCTCCGTGCAGATCACGCCCGGTTCGCGCGTCGGCCTGGTGGGACGCAATGGTACCGGCAAGTCGACGCTGTTCAAAGTGATCCGCAGCGAGCTCGCCGCCGAGCATGGCTCGGTCGCGCTGCCGCCGCGCTGGCACATCGGCAGCCTGGCACAGGAGGCGCCTGACGGCCCGGAAAGCCTGATCGAGGTCGTGCTCAAGGCCGATCTCGAGCGCGACGCGCTGCTGCGCGAGGCCGACACCGCGCACGACCCGCATCGCATCGCGGAGATCCAGACCCGGCTCGTCGACATCGATGCGCATTCGGCCCCTGCCCGCGCGGCTGCGATTCTCAGCGGCCTCGGCTTCTCGGCCGCGAACCAGTTGCGCGCCTGCTCGGAGTTCTCCGGTGGCTGGCGGATGCGCGTGGCGCTTGCCGCGACGCTGTTTGCAGCGCCCGACCTCCTGCTGCTTGACGAGCCCACCAACTATCTCGATCTCGAAGGCACGCTGTGGCTGGAGGACCACCTCGCCCATTATCCCCGCACCGTGATCGTGATCAGCCACGACCGCGATCTCCTCGAAAGCTCGGTCGACCAGATCCTGCACCTGGATCGCGGCAAGCTGACGCTCTATCGCGGCAGCTACTCGTCATTCGAGGAGCAGCGCGCCGCGCGGGAAATGCTGGATGCCAAGCAGGTCAAGCGCCAGGAGGCCGAGCGGGCACGCCTGCAAGCCTTCGTCGACCGCTTCAAGGCCAAAGCCTCCAAAGCGCGTCAGGCCCAGTCGCGCGTCAAGATGCTGGAGCGGCTGAAGCCGATCACGGCGCTGGTGACGCAGGACGTGCACGAGATCAGCTTCCCGCCGCCGGAGAAGACGCTGTCGCCACCGATCATCGCCGTCGACAACGTCTCGGTCGGCTATGATCCTGCGACCCCCGTGCTGAGCCGCGTCACCTTGCGCATCGACAATGACGACCGCATCGCGCTCTTGGGCGCCAACGGAAACGGCAAGTCGACGCTGGTGAAGCTGCTCGCAGGCAAGCTCACGCCGTTCTCCGGCAGGGTCACACGCGCCGACAAACTGTCGATCGCCTATTTCGCGCAGCACCAGCTCGACGAGTTGAACGAGGATGCCTCCGCCTACGACCACGTCCGCAAGCTGATGGGCGATGCGCCCGAGGCCAAGGTACGCGCGCGCGCCGGCGCGATCGGCTTTTCCGGCAAGGCGGCCGACACCAAGGCCGGCAAGCTGTCCGGCGGCGAGAAGGCGCGGCTGCTGCTGGGCCTTGCGACCTTCTTCGGCCCCAACATGATCATCCTGGACGAGCCGACCAACCATCTCGACATCGACAGCCGCGCCGCGCTTGCGGAGGCGATCAACGACTTTCCCGGCGCCGTCATCATGGTCTCGCACGACCGCTACCTGATCGAGGCCTGTGCCGAGCGGCTTTGGCTGGTCGCGGACCGCACGGTGACGAACTATGACGGCGATCTCGACGACTACCGGCGCGTGGTGCTGTCGGCGGCAAGCGTGGATAACGGCCCACGCGAGCGCAATGGCGCAAGCGAGAAGCCGCAGCGGGCGCGATCGGACAATCGTGGCCCGCTGAAGAAGCGCATCGCAGAGGCCGAGGCCGAGATCGCGCGCGTCAGCGAGATCATCGCCAAGATCGATACCGCACTCGCCCTCCCCGACATCTTCACCCGCGACCCCAAGCAGGCCGCGCAGCTCTCCAAAGCACGCGCCAACGCCGCCGACGCGCTCACGCGGGCTGAGGAGCAATGGCTCGAGGCCAGCGCGCAATATGACGAGGCGGCGGGTTAGAGCTCCGCGGCTGCTAGGCCGTCACCAAAAATCTGAAAAACAACCCCATGCAAAGTAGAGGTGTAATAATACCTCAACCTCTAAAACCGTCGGCGATGAGTATCTGATCCGCCGAGCCGGTCATCGACCGCGACAAATTGGTTGATGGCACAGATCGCACATCTCACCGCCTTTGCTACGCGATAGCCTTGCCGGATCGATGAAAGCCGAGGTTTTCTCGATGTGCCGCGCGAAGCCTCACAGTTTCTGGCGCTTGCGTGCCCCTATTGGGCTCCACAAAACGAGAAGACTTCTTCTGTGCAGCTTGCTGTATTTCGGATCGCCAAGCCACGCGGACGAGACAGCGAAGCACATTCTGATCTTGCATTCCTACAACTACACATTTCCAGCCACGTCCATGGCCTCAGACGCCGCGCGCAGCCGTATACTGGAGCGGTCGCCGCAGAAATGTGTATAAGAGACAGTTGTCATACAGCACCGGGATGATTTCGCGCCTCATGTTCCCGTCGTGTTTCTCGGTGTCTCACGGCAGGGCTACTCGGCTGCAAAGCCGCCGTCTGACGTGACCGGCCACATTGTCGACCTCGACGCAAATCTGAATGGAACCATCGCTCTGGCCGAGCGCCTTCAACCGGATACGCGTCGCCTCTTCGTCATTGCAGGTAGCGGTCTTGTCGACCGCCGATGGCAACCGATCGCTCGGAGAGCCGTCGAGGCGCGAGATCGTAAGCTCGAGACGACCTATCTGTTCGATCTGCGCTACGACGAAGTCATCGCCAAGGTCGCCGAGATCCCTAGCGACTCGATCGTCATTCTCCTTTCGATGTTTCGCGACGGCGCCGGGAGGGCACTGATGCCGTCCGAGGTCGCGGCCCAGCTCATCAAGTCTTCGTCGGCACCGATTTATGCACCCTATCCCTATCCGGTGAGAGGCTTTATCGGCGGGTTCAGCGAAAGCTACGAAGCAATGGGCCGCACCGCTGGCGACATCGCGCGCGAAATTCTTGCAGGCAAGGACCCAACCTCGATTCCTCCTCGAACCAGCTCCGAAGCGGCTTACCGGGTCGACTACCAGGCCATGCAACGTTGGGGCCTGAGCGAGAGCAATCTTCCGCCCGGCTCGGTGGTTCTCTTCAAGGCGCCCGGCGCTTGGGAGCTCTATCATCGCTACATCATCGGAGCGGGCTCCCTCATCGTCCTCCAGTCGCTCCTCATAGCCGCCCTCATCGCGCAGCGATCGCGCCGCTGGGCGGCGGAGCAAGACAATCGCTCGAAGGAGAGCGCGCTGCGGACCAGCTATGAGCAACTGCGCTACCTTGCCGGCCGACTGATTCATGCGCAAGACGAAGAGCGTCGGAGGATCGCACGAGAATTGCACGACGATGTCGGCCAGCGCGTCGCCTCGCTGTCAATCGGATTGAGCAGCCTGAGACGCCGTCTCCCGGGATCGCAGGAGCCGATCAGGGCCGAACTGTCGCAGCTTCAGCGGCTGACAGTCGATCTGGCGGAAGATATGCGCGACCTCTCGCATGGTCTGCATCAGGGTGTGCTCGAACATGCAGGTTTGCCAGAGGCGTTGCGCGAACGCTGCGAAGAGATCGCCCGTGACTCGAACACATCGATCGATCTCGATGTCGCCGAAGGCTGTACGGCGGTCAGGGACGACGTCAAGCTGTGCCTGTACAGGGTTGCGCAGGAAGCACTGCGCAACATCGCCAAGCACGCCCATGCCCGGACCGGGCGTATTTCGGTCGCGCGCGAGGACGGTCAAATCGTGATGAGGATTGCCGACGACGGGGACGGTTTCGACGCTGACGCCTCCGGCAGCCAGTGCGGCCTCGGGCTTCTGAGCATGCGCGAGCGCGTGAGGATGCTGGGCGGCACGTTCGAGATCAAGTCGGCACCGAAGGCAGGCACCGTTGCCACCATCTGCATTCCGGCCGGGGGATTGCATTGAGACCGCGCGTGATCCTCGCTGATGACCATGTGATGGTCGCGGAAGGGCTCGGCCGGCTGGTCGGCGAAGTCGCCGACCTCGTTGCGCAAGTCGACAATGGAAAACAGCTCGTCGAGGCCGTGCAGCGATTGAAACCCGACATCGTCGTGTCCGATGTCACCATGCCCGTCATGAGCGGACTGGAGGCCCTTCGCCAGCTCAAGGCAGGAGGCTCGAAGGCTCGTTTCATCTTCCTGACGGTTCACACCGAACCACAACTCGCAACGCAGGCGATACGCGACGGCGCATGCGGTTACCTTCTCAAGGCAGCCGCCGGAGAGGAATTGCTCGACGCGATCCGAGCAGTCATGGCAGACCGTATCTATCTAACGCCACATATCACCAAGGACGTGCTGGAGACGATGTCACGCTCCGCCGATGCCGGTAGATCCTCGCTCTCGTCGCGCCAGCTGGAAGTGCTGCGGCTGATCGCGCAGGGCAATCGCATGAAAGAGATCGCCGCCCAGCTTGGGATCTCCGTGAGAACAGTGGAAGATCACAAGAGCCAGTTACTTGCAGCACTCGGCGTCAAGAGCACTGCCGATTTGGTAAAATTTGCCATCAAACAAGGTCTCATTCCCGAGTGAGATGACCGGGAAATCCGGGTGCCCCTGCCCCGTGATATCCACGCTCGAAGTTTCGACTTTCCCCGATGTGTTCGTTTGCTTGGACGCGTAGGTTTGGCGCGAACTCAAGGCACCGCCAACCGCCGAGACGGACATGAGGCGAATACGTGTCATCTTGGCAGAGGATCACCCCGAGATGGCTCAGCGCCTGCAAGCCCTGCTCGACTCCCGTTACGACGTCCACGTCGTGCCCGATGGACAGGCCCTGATCGCGGCCGCGCGTCTCGAGGCTCCCGACCTCATCATCAGCGATATCGCGATGCCCGGCATCAGCGGATTGACGGCAGCGCGCCGAATCCTGGACACGCGTCCGCAGTCCCTCATCCTCTTCGCGACTGTTCTGCACGAACCCGCAATCATCCTGCGAGCGCTCGCGGAAGGTGCGCGGGGCTATGTCGTGAAATCCGATGCAGGCGACGAGTTGGTGGACGCGGTCGAAACCGTTCTTGCAGGGGGGAAATACGTTTCATCTTCCGCGCGAACCGCGCTCGGCGGCGGGCTGAGGAGCGACTGAGAGCAAAAGAGATTCAAGTCGACAAAAAGAAGGCTGCCGATAAGGCGGTGGAGCAGATCGAGAGGCACGGTGAATGATCAATTCCCTTTTTGCAACGGTCGCGGCTCCGCGGTCTCGCCCGGATGACCGCGCACGAGCCCCGTTGCCCGCCACCGGAGCCGGCACTTCGAGATGCGAGGACAACGCCGATGTTGACGACTGACCACAAGGGCATGACCCTTATCCCCGGTGGCACGTTCAGAATGGGTTCGAACCAGCACTATCCGGAGGAAGCTCCTGTGCACCGTGTCGCAATTGATCCGTACTGGATCGACTGTACGCCGGTCACGAACCGTCAGTTCAAGGCATTCGTGAAGGCGACGGGCCACGTCACGTTTGCTGAAATCCCGCCCGATCCGAAGGACTATCCGGGTGCATTGCCCCATATGCTCTATGCCGGCTCGCTTGTTTTTGTGCCTCCCCAGCGACCGGTTGACCTCCACGACTGGAGCCAATGGTGGACCTTCATGAAAGGTGCCGATTGGCGCCACCCTTACGGTCCGAAGAGCAGTATCGCCAATCTCGACGATTATCCTGTGGTGCACGTCGCCTACTCCGATGCGCTCGCTTACGCGCACTGGGTCGACAAAGACCTACCAACCGAGGCTGAATGGGAATTCGCTGCGCGAGGGGGCCTGGATGGCGCGGAGTTCGCCTGGGGTGACGAGCTCACGCCAGGAGGCAAGCACATGGCCAACACCTGGCAGGGCAGCTTCCCGCATCAGAATCGCTGCGATGATGGCTTCGCACTCACCTCGCCGGTGATCGCTTTTCCGCCCAACGCCTATGGCGTCTACGACATGATCGGCAACGTCTGGGAATGGACCAGCGACTGGTACACGCCAAGCCACGAAGCCGATGCGCCGAAGGCCTGTTGCGTTCCAGAGAACCCACGCGGTGGATGTCAACAGCAGAGCTACGATCCCTGCCAGCCCAATATCAAGATCCCGCGAAAAGCTCTGAAGGGCGGCTCGCACCTCTGCGCCCCGAACTACTGCCGCCGCTACCGCCCGGCCGCTCGCCACGCTGAGCCGGTCGATACCTCCACGACTCACGTCGGCTTTCGTTGTGTCATCCGCAAAAGGAGCGAAGCATGAGTGCGAATAGCGATCAAGACGCAATCAAAATGAAGGACGCAACCCTGAACCGACGCCGCATTCTGCTGGGTAGCACCGCGTTTGCAGCGACCTCCGCGCTTGCCGCTGCCGGGCAGCTCCAGGTGGGCGAGGCACAGGCGCAACAACCCGCTCCGTCCGGACAGCGGCCGAATATCCTCGTCATCTGGGGCGACGATGTCGGATTGGCCAACGTCAGTGCCTATTCGTTCGGCCTGATGGGATATAGGACGCCGAACATCGACCGTATCGCCCATGAAGGCTTGATGTTCACCGACTACTACGCCGAGCAGAGCTGCACTGCGGGACGCGCATCGTTTATCACGGGCCAATCCGGTCTGCGCACCGGAATGACCAAAGTTGGCCTGCCTGGCGCCGCGCTCGGCCTGCGTTCCGAGGACATCACCATTGCCGGGGCGCTCAAACCGTTCGGCTACGCCACCGGCCAATTCGGCAAGAACCACCTCGGCGATCGCAACGAATTCCTGCCGACAGTGCACGGCTTCGATGAATTCTTCGGCAACCTCTATCATCTCAATGCCGAGGAAGAGCCCGAGCGCGAGGACTATCCGAAGGACCCCTCGTTCAAGGCCAAATTCGGTCCGCGCGGCGTGCTCAAATGCAGGGCCACCGACCGCGACGACCCAACCGTCGATCCGCGGTTCGGCAAGGTCGGCACGCAGACCATCGAAGACACTGGCCCGCTTTCCAGGAAACGAATGGAAACGGTCGACGACGAGACGACCAACGCCGCGATCGACTTCATCAAGCGGCAGGTACAGGCCAACAAACCGTTTTTCTGCTGGTGGAATGCCACGCGCATGCACCTCTACACGCATGTGCGGCCGGAATACAGGGGGCGCAGCGGTCTGAGTGAATACATCGACGGCATGCTCGAACACGATGGGGACGTCGGGAGCCTGCTCAACGCACTCGACGATCTCGGCATCGGCAACAACACTATCGTGATTTATGGGACGGACAACGGCGTACACATGAACTCGTGGCCCGACGGCGGGATGACGCCGTTCCGCAGTGAGAAGAACACCAACTGGGAGGGCGCCTACCGCGTTCCTGCGATGATCCGCTGGCCAGGCCGCATCAAGCCGGGACAGGTCAGCAACGAAGTCTTCGCCGCACTCGACTGGTTCCCGACGTTGCTGGCCGCGGTCGGCGAGCCCGAAATAAAGAGCAAGTTGCTGACCGGCTACAGCTCGATGGGCAAGACGTTCAAGGTCCATCTCGACGGCTACAATCAGTTGCCGTTCCTCACTGGCCAGCAGGATAAATCCGAGCGCAAGGAGTTCTTCTATATCAACGACGACGCCGAGCTCGTAGCGATACGTTATCAAAACTGGAAGGTCGTGTTCTGTGAGCAGAAGACGCCCGGTACCCTCGATCTTTGGGGAGAACCGTTTGTCTGCCGGCGGTTGCCCAAGTTGTTCAACTTGCGAACGGATCCCTACGAGCGCGCGGATATCACATCAAATACCTACTACGACTGGACGATGCAGCGGGCATTCTTGTTTGTTCCGGCGCAAGCCTTCGTGGCGCAGTTTGTCGCGACATTCAAGGACTTCCCGCCACGGCAAAAGCCGTCAAGCTTCAGCGTCGATCAGATCATGAGTCAATTGGAGAGCGCGCACGGCGGTTGAAAGCCGCAAACGGAGCGCCGACCTGCGTTTAGGCTGGCCGGCGCTCCAAGGGATTCCGGTCAACGGGAGATCGCCATGACCGCCAGCATGCAGCAAGCGACCCGACGCTTGATTCTCGTCGCGTTGCTTGGAGCCACGTCTTGCCTGCTTGCAAGCCACGATGCGTCAGCGCAATCCGACCCGCTGCCGTCCTGGCACGACGGTGCGGCGAAGAGATCAATCACCGATTTCGTCGCACGCGTGGTTACGCCAGGCAGCGCGGATTTTGTGCGCCCCGCCGAGCGCATCGCGGTCTTCGATAATGATGGGACGCTTTGGTCTGAGCAGCCGGTCTATTTTCAGCTCGCGTTCGCACTTGATCGCATCAAAGCGATGATGCCGCAGCATCCGGAATGGAAGGACATGCAGCCATTCAAGGCGGCGATCGAGGACGACGCGAAGGGACTGGAGGCCGCCGGCGAGAAGGGGCTGCTCGAAATCGTGGCGGTCAGCCACGCTGAGATGACAACCGATGCCTTCTCCGGAACGGTTGCTGATTGGTTAGCGACGGCGCGCCACCCGCGTTTCAATCAGCCCTATGACAAGCTGGTCTACCAGCCGCAGCTCGAGCTCCTCGCCTACCTCCGTCAAAACGGCTTCAAGACGTTTATAGTATCGGGCGGTGGCGTCGAGTTCATGCGGGTATTCGCCGAGCGGACCTACGGTATTCCTCCCGAACAGGTCGTCGGTTCGTCCGGCGTGGTGAAGTTCCAACTCGGACCCAGCGGCACTCCCGAGCTAATCAAGCAGCCCAAGGTCGAATTCGTCGACGATGGCCCCGGAAAGCCGGTCGGTATCAACCGCTTCATCGGCCACCGGCCGATCCTCGCCTTCGGCAACTCTGACGGTGATCTTCAAATGCTGCAATGGACGATGGCCGGGCAAGGTCCCCGTTTTGCCGGCATCGTGCACCACACGGACGGCGCGCGGGAGTACGCCTATGACCGGCAATCCAAAGTTGGAAAACTCGACGAGGTATGGGACGAGGCTAAGCGGCGAGGATGGACCATCGTCGACATGAAGGAGGACTGGAAGCAGATCTTTCCGGCGGAAGGCGCAGGGAAGTAAACGATCCAACTTCAATCGGGATGCTCTTCCGAGCGCTGTTGGCCTGTCGTTAGAGCTTGGTAGAAACGGGTGGCCTGCCATGATCATCGAACCCAAAACGACGGACGCTCCGATCGCATCGATTCGGGAAGGCTTGGCTCGAAGGACCTATCCTGGAGGTTCGACGATCTTCGCGGAAGGCGAAACCGGAACGATCGCGTATGTCTTGCTTCGGGGCGATGTGACCATTTTTCTCCGGTTTGGAACCGATCAGGAGCGTGCCGTGACCGAGCTGAAGCCCGGCCAGATGTTTGGCGTGCACGCATTGATGGCAGGAGCGCAGCGCGCCGCATCGGCCTACACAAGAAATGGATGCGAGCTCTTGGCCATCAGCGAGAGCCGGCTCAAGCAGAAACTGGCGGAGGCCGATCCGTTCCTCCGGTACTGGGTCGACTATCTGTCTAAGCGCATCATTGATCTGTCCACGTAGTCGTTCTGAGTGGAGCTCAAAACCATGCGCTCTGCATCAGCTCGTAGCCCCCATATCCCGATCTTCGTGACGGTGCTCACGTTGTTTGTGCTGGCAGCGCTGCTCCTCGGAACTGCACTGACAATCACCAACTACGTCGAAACGCGCAGAACGGCCATCAAGGCAGCCACGGACACCTTCAAGGCAACGATCGACCGGATCAACGAGCGGCGGTTGGGATTTTTTGCCCCTGCCTTTTTGATAGCGGCACAGCTCAGCGAGGATCCATCCGTCAAGGAGTTTGACGGGCTGAAGACCTCGATTCAGGCCCTTATCCTGACCAGTTTGACGCTGAACCCGCAGATATCGGCAGCTTACGTCGGCTACGAAGATGGAGACTACTTCCAGATCCTGTCGATTTCGGAGACGGAGGTTGCTTTCGTTGCCGGGATCGGCGGGCCGCCGGCGACGCGCTTCGCGATACAGGAAATCCGTCACAATGTCGCGGGCACGCGCACGGAGACTTGGCGATTTCTCGATGCCGGCCGGCATCAGTTGGGCACGCGGAGCAACGACGCCGACTACGATCCCCGCCGTCGCGATTGGTATCGCGACGCCAGGGCGCATCCCCAGAAGATTATCCGGAATGTGCCGTACATCTTCGCCACCACGTCACAAGCTGGAATGACGCTCGCGAAGGCCTTTGAGGGCGGCGCGGTCGGCGTTGACATCACGCTTGACCGATTGATGGCCTACGTCCGGTCCGCCACGCTCAATGAACAACATCGCTTCGTGGCATTCGACGAGGAGAAGCGGGTCCTGGCTCATTCCGATCCCAGCCAGATGTTCAGGTCGTCCGGCACGGGGAAAGCCGAAGCGATCAACGTTGCCAGAGTCGGAGATCTTTCCGATCCGGTCGTCCGGGAGGCTATGCGGATATTCGATCAGGACGGTCCCTATTCCCTGGTTCGCTTCCGTGCTGCCGGTGCGGACTACCTCGCAACCGTCGTTCGCCAGGTTGCACGCGACGGAGGTGTGTTCTTCGTGCTCTATTCGGCTCCGCTTTCGGATTTCCTGGGAACATTGGCAGGTGCGGCTGCGCGAAGCATTCCTGCCGCGCTTCTCATTTTCGTCCTATCTCTGCCGGCGATTGCCTATCTGGCGCATTCGATTTCAAGGCCCGTCATGAGACTGGCGGGCGAGGCCGACCTGATCCGATCGTTCAGGCTGGACGATCCGATCGGGTTCGACTCGCGCGTCCGCGAAATCAACGTCCTGATCAGGTCGATGTCCGGGATGAAGAGCACGATCCGCGAGGTGTCGAAGTTCGTGCCGAAGGCACTCGTGAGGGACATCCTGCAAAGCGAGAGCGTGGTCGCGGTCGGCGGAGAGACTCGCAACATCAGCATCATGTTCACTGATGTTCAGGATTTCACGTCGATGGCCGGCGTCACTCCCGCCAAGGATCTGATGATGAATCTATCGACGTATTTTGAAGAGCTCGCCTCCGTGATCATCAGCGAGCAAGGCACCGTCGATAAGTTCATAGGCGACGCAATTTTCTCGTTCTGGAACGCACCGCAGCCGGTCGCTCGCCATCAGCATGTGGCCTGTCGCGCGTCGCTCAGGTGCCGAGCAGCCGCTCATCGCCTGTGCGAGCGCTGGAAAGAACTCGGCCTTGTGCCCTGGCACACCCGTTTCGGACTTCACGGGGGTGACGCGATTCTGGGCAACGTAGGTTCGACCGACCGGATCGACTACACTGCAATCGGCGACACAGTGAACGTCGCCTCTCGAATCGAGGGACTGAACAAATATTACGGGACCGAAATTCTGGCGAGCGGTCAAATCGCGGAAACCTGCTCGGACGAGTTTCTCTTTCGTCGCGTCGACAGGATTCAGCCGAAGGGAGCCGAAAACTCGTTTGATGTGTTCGAACTACTTGGTGCCCTGGAAGGTCCGGAGGACTGTCGTGCCACGCCAGCGATGCTGCGGCTCGCTGGCGATTGGCACAATGCTTACGAGGCATACTCCAGCCGGGACTGGATGCGCGCGTTCGAGGCCCTGGATACGTTTGCCCGAGAGCGTCCGGATGACGTGCTGGCTGGAATCTACCTCGAATGTGTATAAGAGACAGGCTCCGAAGTCTTCAGGTTGCCTTGCGAAGAGGCCGGAACGCGTTGCGGACCTCCCTGCTGAAGATCCCAGGTTGCTCCCACGCGGCGAAGTGACCGCCGGCCTCGGCCTGATGGAAGTAATCAGCTTGTGATAGGCCTTCTCGGCCCAGCTCCGGGGCGCAACGAAGCTCTCGCCGGGAAATGCCGTCACGGCGGCCGGGATCGAGACGTTGGCAGGCAAATAGAGATTTGTCTTGTTTTCCCAGTAGAGCCGCGCCGAGGAAATCGCGCTGTTGGTCACCCAGTACAGCGTGATGTTGTCGAGCACGTCGTCGCGGGTCAGCGCGCCCGCGGAATGTCCGTTGACGGCGCGCCCAAGCACCGCCGATTGCATCGCCGAGGCCGGCTGCGCAAAGCCGTCGCCGTGGTCGAGCAGCCAGGCCGCAAGGCCAGCCGGCGAATCCGTCAGGGCTGCCAGCGTTTGCGGACGCGTCCCCATGATCTGCGCATAGGCGCGCCGCTTCGCGAATTGAATCTTGAGCTGGTCGAAGGCGTGCTGCTCATCCGGAGCAAGATTGTCCGGAGCAGGATTGCCCGATGCCACCGCCTTGAATATCTCGGGCGGAACCACGCCGGGCAAGTTGACGTGGATGGCGAGCAGCTCCGGCGCGCCCAGCTTTGCCATTTCGTTGGAGACGGGCGAGCCCCAGTCGCCACCCTGCGCGACGAACTTCTTGTAGCCGAGCCGCTTCATCAGCACGACCCACGCGCGCGCGATGCGCTGCGGATCCCAGCCGGTCGCGGTTGGCTTGCCGGAGAACCCATAGCCCGGCATCGAAGGGATCACCAGATGGAAGGCGTCTTCAGCGCTACCGCCGTGTGCGGTCGGATCGGTCAGCGGATCGATGATCTTCATCTGCTCGATGACGGAACCAGGCCAGCCATGCGTCACGATCATCGGCAACGCGTTTTCGTGTTTCGAACGAACGTGAATGAAGTGGATGTCGAGTCCATCGATCTCGGTGATGAACTGCGGCAGGGCATTGAGCCGCGCCTCGACCTTTCGCCAGTCGTAATCGGTTTGCCAGTAGCGGACGAGGTCCTGCAGCATGGCGAGCGGCACGCCCTGGGAGTCGTCGTCGACCGTCTCTTTCTCAGGCCACCGGGTCGCCGCGAGGCGACGGCGTAGGTCAACGAGATCGGCTTCGGGAATTTCGACGTGGAAAGGACGGATCTCGTCATTCGTTGCGGCCGGCGCCGAACGTATCGCAAACAGGTTGGCGACGCCTGCAGCGGCAAGTCCAGCGGCAGCTCCGACGAGCAGCTTGCGCCTCTCATGATCGATAGTCTCATGGTTTGGCTGCACTGCGGCGATTGCAATTGGCTTGCGAGATTGCGTGGTCATTTCACGATCTCCTCAGTATGGGACACGGCCGGCAAGGCCGCGATCACGTCGCTGGTTGTCAGGATCGAGTGGGCGTAGGTTGGGCCGTTCAGCTCGTGAGCGGCATGCATCATTTCGTGGGTGAAAGCGGCCGTGGCGTCGCGCACCAGCGTGACGTGATAACCGAGCTCCATGGCGTAGCGGGCGGTGGACTCGATGCAGGTGTTGGCGAGCAACCCGACCACGATCACATGGGTGATCCCCTTCTGCTTCAGCTGGAAATCCAGGTTGGTGTTGGCGAAGCCGCTTTGACCCCAATGTTCGCTGGCGACGATATCGCCTGGTTTCGGCGCGAAGTCAGGATGCCACTCGCCGCCCCATTCGCCACGCGCGAAGTGGTGTACATGCATGACCTTCCGCTGCGTGGGGTTGGGATGGTCCCAGTGCTCATAGTCGCCCGGCTCCCACCGTCGGTGCGGAACGATGACGACCTGAACGCCCGCGGTACGGACGGCGCCATCCAGCCGACGCAGGTTGTCCAGCAGCCCGACCTCATCGGCGATCGGCTTGATATGCGGATAGACTTTTCCGCCCTCGGACAAGAAATCATTGTAGGGATCGACGAAAAGCAGAGCGGTTCTCCCGCGTGAATAGAAGGTCTCGGTCACTGTCGCCTCCTCGGGCCGCGTGCGGCCGGTTGCATCGGGTTCAGTCGGGCAGCTTTTGGCCGGTCTGCTCCCGGACGATGTACTCGGCGTACCAGTCCGGCCAGCTCGCATCGGGTGCGCCTGCCCGCTTCTCGTGTTCGCCATGAGCGAGGGCCGCGCGACGGAGGGCTGCGGCGAGATCGGCTGGCGAGGCGAAGGTCGCCTGATCCCCGCTGAGGCGACCCGGCAAACGCTGCGTGACCTGTTGAAGCAGCCAGACATTCCCGTCCGGATCGTCGAACGTGGCCAACGAGCCGTAACTGGGACGTTCCGGATCGGGACCCGGGATAGGACCTTGCGGTCCGCGGTGAAACACGTCGCTCACATCGATACCGCGCGCGATGAGCTCGGCGCGGGCCGCCACGATGTCGTTCACGATGAGAAAGCGGGGTAGCGCCGGTCCGGAGCCGAGATGGATCGAGGCTGGCGAGCCCGGAGGGGTGAATTGCACAGCCCTGGATCCGTCGGCCCTGACGAAATCGGCATCGAGCCGCCAGCCCAGATTTTCATAAAAGCGCTTGGCGCGGTCGACGTCGGAAACGGGAATGACCGTGACTTCCAGCTTCATGTCGACCTTGCCCGGTTTCCGGTCTTCCCTTTCGGTAGTCATGGTTCGCTCCTCTGTTGACGAACCGGGCGCCTAAGGCCGCCCGTTGCACTTGAACCGACCTCGCCCCATATTTGCTATGAAAGTCATAGGCACAAGCGCGATGAAGAAAACGTGATGAAGACCGTAAATGACAATACTGCTGACCAAACACTCTGCCCCGTGGCGCGCGCCGAGACAGTCGTAGGCGATCGCTGGACGGTATTGATCCTACGCGAGCTGTTCATGCGGATGCACCGCTTCGAGGAGATCCAGGCGCAGACGGGCGCGACACCGCAAATGATCGCGGCGCGACTGAAGAAGCTGGAAGCTGACGGCATGGTGAAGCGGCGTGCCTACAACAAGCGGCCGCTGCGTTACGAATATCAACTCACGAAGAAAGGCGATGCCTTCTATCCCGTGATCCTGGCGTTACGCGCCTGGGGAGAGACCTGGTGCAAGTCGCCGAAGGAAGGCCGCGCAGTGAGCTATACGCATCTCACCTGCGGCAAGCCGGCCGGCCTTGGTCCGGCCTGCGAATCCTGCGGCAAGCCGCTTCATCGCGCGGATCTGGTCGCCGAACGGGCTCTCAAATACCAACGAGAGCGCGAGGCGCGGTGGGAAGCTTTCAAGGCGAACCGCTAGATATTCAGCACCCGAGCGATGGTGTTCGGTCATTCCGCCCCGCGCTCTTCGGACTCACAAGAAGCATCACGTAAGGTTCGCCATGAGTGGTTACCCGTCGAGTCAGTTTGACTGCTCGCGCTGACGTTGGCTCGCCTCGTAACGTGCATTCGCCTCCTCGAACAGGCGGCGCCTCTGCTCGTGGTCCAAGCGGTGCTCGTCGAGGGTCAGTGAGTCCCATTCGCTGCGCTCGGCGGCGAAGAAATCGCCGCCGTAGATGTGGATTGCCCCGGTCAGCCGATCGATCGGGTTGATGACCGAATGGATGATGTCGGGGCCGAATGCCACGGCGTCTCTTTCCGATAGGGCCTTCGCGCCGGCGGCCTCGACTTTATGGGGCGTGCTTGGAATTCGCCGCCAGAAGATATTGTCCTCTCGACCCGAGTAGACCCCGATCACGGCCCACATGCGGTGATCGTGGGGCATCACCATCATGCCTGGCGCCCAGACCACGTTCAGGATCGTTAGCGTGTCCGAATGGAAGAGCTTGCGGCTTTCGGGACGCCTCGGCTCACCAAGCCCCCTGAGGACTGCCGCTGGTTCAGACACCGCGCGCGCAAGAACCTCGCGAACTGCTTTGTGGGTGGGGTCTGCCGCAAAAGCTGCGCGGCAGTCGGCGATAAATTGCTCGGGTTCGAACATATCAATCTCCTTTTAGAGACCAATGGCTGTCAACCGGATCGCCCAACGCGCGGCGTATGCGCGCGCCGTCTTCGCTCATGCTTCGTGGACCGTAATTGGCTCCCGCCCGTTCGATACGTCGTCACCGCGTTTCGGGTCCTCGTAGCAGGCAACAGGAGAAGGCGGCTTGATCGGCATTCGCAACTCCGCAACCGCGGCGAGATGGAATTTACATCACCAGCAACTGTTCGGCCATGCGCTTCGATTGCGCATTCGGCGTTTTGCATTGCGTGAATGCATGGTCACAATTTCAGCCTACCGATCGCTCGAACCAAGGTATCGTTGCCGATTGCCCCCAAAATCCGGCGCTCGTAGAATATCCCGGTCTGGCCGTTGTTGCGACACTGAGCTTCGCGAGGGCTTGGCGAGATGTCCGATACCATATTCGATCAGAGCGCTTGGCTTCAGCGTATTGGGTATTCCGGGCCGGTCACACCAACGCTCGAAACGCTCAATCGATTGATTTTCGCACACGCGCATTCAATCGCCTACGAAACATTGGATATCATGCTTGGACGACCGCCCAAGCTCGATGTGCCTGCGCTCCAACAAAAGATGATCGCCAAGAAGCGCGGCGGATACTGCTTCGAACAGAACATGCTGTTCCGGGCCGGACTGCGGTCGCTCGGATTCAGGATTACGAGTCTGCAGGGGCGCGTCGTACGTGGACTGGCGATCGATGCGCCGCGCCCGGCAATTCATATGCTGTTGAAAGTAGAGTTACCCGAAGGAGCTTATCTTGCCGATGTTGGCTTCGGAAATCTCGCGCCGACCTCGGCGCTGCTGCTTGCACCGCAGATCGAACAAGAGACACCCCACGAATTGATGCGGTTTGTCGATGTTGACGGCGAACTGACACTCCAGGCACGGCTCAAAGATGGCTGGCAGCACATCTATCGCGTGATCCCCTACCCGCGCTACGATGGCGAATACGAGATCGCGAATTGGTATACGGCGACGCACCCGGAGACGCCTTACCAAGGCAACATCATCGTGGCAAAGCCGGGATCAAACAGAAGCCGGATCACGATGTACAACACACGCGTCACGATACGCGATGCGGATGGGCACGCTGAGAAACGCTGGCTCGCAAGCGAGAGCGAATTCAAAGAGGTGCTGCGCGGAGAATTCGGGCTCGACATGTCCGATCAGGAGATCGAAGACTGCGTGGCCGTCATGAAGGCCAAGGGCACTGGAGACGCCCCGCACCCGTTTTTCGCCTAGGTCACTTCCACGTCGGCAACGGGTCACGCCGCGACCTGTCTCCGAGCACCGCGCATGTAATCCTCCGCCTTCCGTAATCTGGCCTCCGGCAGCCGCGGCTCTCTACGTCGTTCCGAGCTGTACCTGCCGATCAACGACAATCCAGATGGCACGGCCGACTGCCAGCAGGTTCTCCTCATCACCGAACAACGCAGCTTCCGCGATGAGACGACGGCCTTCGCTGGCGATTTTCCAGGACGTCACCACGCATCGCTCGCCCGGACGTGGTCGCCCGTCGATGCGCACGGAAAGGCGCCCGAGCAAGATCGGCAAAGTACTAAAGTTTCCGGTCTCGGGGTCGCACTGCGATACATAGCCAGTCGGACAATCCAGCGCAGACCACACGAACTCAGGCGCAACCAGGCCATCGGCGGCGGCGAGAGAGGCGTCGGGCGTCCAGGGTACAGCAAAAGCCTTGCTGCCGTTTTGTCGGACCAGTGGTCCGGCGAAAAGCCGCAGCCCATCGCCCGGCGCGCGGTCAGGCCCGCAAACGAAGCACATCGGCAGCAGATGCTCGTGCGGCTTGACTGGGGTTCGTCTCTCGGCCTCAACCGCCTCGGCGTAGGTCGCCCTCTCGAGGCGGCTGACCTCCAGCGTTACGGCTCGGCCGATCGCTATTGTCGCCGTGCCCTGGCGAAGCTCCCACGCCCCCGTCTCGACCTCAACACAATCAAGCACCGTCTCCAGGGGTGGCGGAGCGCGCAAGGTCACTTCCGCGGCACCGGTGATTTGGCGCGCCAGCATCCCACAGACATAGCCGCCGTTGCCGGAATTCGGCGGACCACGAAAGCGACGCGGGATCATCATCGTCTGCATGCCATGCCGACTTTCCCGGACCACGCCTCTCCCCTATTGGGCACAGGCTATTATCCCAGACGTAGGTCCATGAAGGCCGGCCGGAGGTTCAAATCTCCTCGGTTGCACATTCCATGATCGGCGTCAGTTCGACTATGACGGCCTGCTGTCGAGAATCGCCTTCGGCGCTAGCGTGCCAGCAGAGACAGCGCGACACCGATCGCAATCAAGATCATCATGACCAGTGTCGGCCGCACAGGTGTAGGCGCCCCGGGTCGAAACGTCCGCAGGGTGGTGGCGACATACAGCATCGGGACGAGCGCGGCAGCCGAGATGGTCAGGATTGCCCACGGTGCCCAGCGCTCGCCCTCATGGAGCGCAAAACACAACCACAGCAAGGTAACACCAAGGGTAGCGAAGCCGCCCCCAATGATTTTTAGCATACCGAGAATGATTGCCTGAACTCCGGGATCGAGTTCAGCGAAGGGCTTTCCAGCCACGACGGCGTGATACGGCAAATATGCCTCGCGCCGCATGTACCTCACACCGAACAAAATCCCACCGAATGCAACAACAAGCACCGCCGCCAGCGCAACGTTCAACATTTTCGAATGCGAGCCCCGTTTAACTGGATGGTCGTATAGCGCACACGCGGCAACGTCTGCCATGGGGCCAAATGCGATCCCGGAGTGTATGGCCCTTTGACGCAAAGTGGACATTTGGGCTTTAGGACGAAGTCGGCCTCGGGCCCATGCGCGGAAGACAGCACTGGTGCCCGTACTCTTCCAACGTGATTGTTGCGCCGCACCAGCTGTGTGCTCGGGCGTATCCGTGGCCCGCAACGCCGACGTGCACAACTTTTCGGCGAGCTGCCCGCTAGGCAGGTTGCAGAATTCACGCTACGAATTGCGCGTGGTTATTTTGACCAATGGACGGCCTGTCCGTCCTGGAAAGGCATCATCATGAAATTGTCTTCAAGTGCTGTCGCTCCTTCGATCCTCGCTATATTCGCAACTGTTTTCCTGTGTGGCCCGGCATCGTCGCAAGGCTCGGCCACCAGCACGCTCCCCGGTGTCACGGTCAATGCGCCGGACCAGGCGGCAAGGCCCCATCATCCGCAACGGGGGTCGTCAAACACGGGGACATCCCGCAGGACAACCGGCACCTCAACCGCTCAAACGCCAGTGTTCGCGCCGAATACAACATTGGGGAGGCTTGCCAAGCTGGAGAGAGAAGCCCGCAGCTGCAACGGTGGTTGCGAGACAAGTTTCAGGGTCGGCAACGCCCCCTGGGTTGGATGTAGCCTTGCTGGCCAGGGAGGAGTTGATGGCAGCATGTTCTCACCAACGTGCACAGACACGCTCAGCTACAAGACTTACGCACAGTGCGTAGAGACCAAGGCTTTCCTTGGCGCGCAACCCAGAGAATCTCGGTGGATTTGCACCAGCCTGCTGGTCGGGGGCAAGTTGGCCGGCGAAAAGCAAGTCGCCGAAATCAAGCAATTGGGCACCCGATAGTCCACGCCGCTCGCCGGCTGCGCCCGAAGGCATAGGATAGCATGGCTCGAGGGATTTCGAGCCATGCGCAATGCGCGCTCAGGGTCAAATCGCGACCTCACGGGGGGCCGCTCTTTGCGCCGAGCGGACGTTTGGACTAAGCCGGAGTTCTGGGACGGCCCACTTGCAGACATTCTCCCTGCAGGCGGCTTCGCCGCACGCGGTCAGAAACCGAGCATGCGGAGCTGTTGTTTGCTGACCTGGTCGACCGGGTCGATCGACTGCGCCTTGCGAAAATCTGCGATCGCATCAGTGCGGCGCTGCTGTGCTTCATAGGTGAGGCCGCGGTTGTTGTAGGCCTCGACATAGGACGGATTGAGCTGGATCGCCTGCGTATAATCGGCAATCGCGTGGTTGCGGTCGCTCTTTAAAACGTAGGCTTTGCCTCGGGAGTTGAAAGCGTTGAAGTCCTTGGGATTGATCGCGATCGCCTGGTCATAGTCGGCGATCGCGTCATCGATCTTGCGCAGTCCCACTTTAGCATTGCCGCGGTTCCAATAAGCCACACCATTCCTTGGATTGATGCTGATCGACTGATTGTAGGCGGCGATCGCACGGCCATATTGTTTCGCGCCTTCGTAAGCGACGCCGAGACAATTGTATCCCCCGGAATTGCCGGGTTCGCGATTGATGGCCTCGCTGCAATCCGGAACGGCCAAATCGTACTGGAAATTGTTGCTGTAGGCGACGCCACGCGAGCTGTAGAGCCAAACCAGATTTGGATCGAGCCTGATGGCCTCGCTGTAGTCCGCGATCGCGGGCTCCCATCCGCCTTTTTTCGTGATCAACCTTTTTCTGAAGAGCGCTTGACCCCGTTGGCCAAAACCAAAGGCGTATTTCGGATCGATGGTCACCGCTTTGGTGAGATCGGCGACTGCCTGGTCGAATTCACCCTTTTCCATCCAGGCCATGCCGTGACGGGCATAGGCCCACGCGTCTTTGGGATCGCCGCTGATCGCCTCGGCGTGGTCGGCCAGAGCTGCGTCATATTCATGCAGACCGTAATAGGCGACGCCACGGTTGTTGTAGTCCCAGCCATACTTCGGATCGATCCTGATCGCCTCGGTGCAATCCGCGATGGCCGCGTCGTGGTCCTCTTTGCTCTCGTAAGCCTCACACCGGTGCGCAAAGGCCCAGGCATCCCTCGGGCTGAGCTTGATGGCCTCGCCGTAGTCGGCAACCGCGCGGTCGTAATCCTTCCTGTTGAACGCACCGCGTCCCCGGTTCCTGAAGGCCTCGAGGCGTGCCGCCATCGACTCGCTTGCATCGTCGATGATGCGGCTGCATGCCGTTTCCCCGATCTCGGGCTTGTCGGCGCTGGCGGCGCACCCGTCCCGATCGACCGGCGTCGCGGCCTGCACGGGCATCGCAGGCAGGAGCGCCGCGCAAAGGAGCAGTCCACCTGATCCACGCGCTGCCATGCTGTTCTCCTCCGTCAGGCGCGCCGGCGCGACACGTCCCGACGTGAGGACTTTAACCCCAACGGCGGGCTATCCGCCATCGGCAACCGATGTCCGCTATGGGCCCACGAGATGGACGCTTATCGCGTGGTGCGACCAAGCTGATCCACCACGGCCAGCCATAGTGCTATGGTCTCTGCTGACGAAGTCCTGTCGGCCGCTTCGGGACGCACGGCTGTATGTACCATCACCAGCTTGGTCCCAGGATCCACAAAGATCATCTGGCCGCGGATGCCGAGCAACACGAACCGGCGTTCGGCGCCGGGCAGTAGCCAGACCTGATAGCCATAGCCGTAGTACTTTGTGGCCACACCAGGTGCGAGATGGACGTCGGTTGAACTCACCGTCGTCGCATCAATCAGCCATTGGTGTGGAATGACCTCACGCCCATTCCACACGCCGTCATGCGCCAGCAGGCGTCCGAACCGGGCGTAGTCGCGCAACACGGCGTTAAAGCAGCAAAAGGTCACCTCCTGGCCGGTTCCGTCGATCGCCCATGAGGCATCGGCTTCGGTGCCGATCCGCTGCCATATCTTCTCTCTAAGGTAGTCTGCGACTGGAGCGCCGGTCACAGAGCGCAGGATGAGGCCAAGGATCTCGGTCTCGGAACTGGCGTAATGCCATCGCGTATCTGGCGGCGCCACGCGGGTATTGAACTGCGCGATGCTGACCACAGGGTCCTTGCCGGGCCGACCGAACAGATCGCGCCCGAGGCGCGCAATATCGTCCTGCCCGTCATACCGCTCTTCGAAGTTGACACCAGAGGACATGTGCAACAGCGCACGGATCGACGTCTTACCGTACTCAGTACCTGCAAGTCCGGGCACATAGGTCGCGGCGACGTCGTCGATCGATTTGATGACACCATCGGCCACAGCGATGCCGATCAGCATCGCAGTAATGGTCTTCGCCATCGACTGGGAGAGAAAGCGATCGTGGTCCGATCGCGCATATTGATAATGTTCGTACAAGATCGTGTCGTCCCTGGCGATCAGCAGTCCGGTCGTCGGCTGCCGGGCAAGATAATCCGCGATCGTGCGGCGCTCGCCGTCGAAGCTGTAGTAAATCTCGGGCTCGTTGGCGCGCTGAAACGACCAGGATGTGGCCGCACGTGCAACGATGCGCGCCGGCGTCAGTTCGTCGAAACGACTATAGGTCGCCACGAGATGCCGCATCTCTGCGCCGGTCGACAATGTGCCAAGGGGATATCCCTCGTCAGCGCCGTAAGCGGCCGCATCATGACCGGTGTTCGACAAGACCGGTCCGGCAGCGGCACGCTTGGTGGCTTCTTGCGCATTTGTGATGCCGAAGGTCGCGAGCACAACCATCGCGATGATCGAAACCCGCCCCGTTGCCCTGTTCATCGCCGCCTCCGCGTGTTGCGCTGCATTAGCGCAGCCCTTCCATCAAGAGCACGACTTACGAGATTGTCAAAATGCGACCAGCCGGAAAGGACCGCTTTTTCGCGTCGGTCCGGCGCTGGACGCATCAGCCCATGCTGCCCGGTATGAAACAGCGGACACGGGGGTGGCCGTCGATGTAGTGCTTCCAGACCATCGTCCGTCCGGCGAGGTTGGGTTGCGTGATGAGAGCGCCGTCTGGCACCAGAACCCATTCGCCATCGATGCGAACGCGATATCGCCCGCGATCGGACTCCCAATCCGGTTCGGAGACCACGTAAGCGTCGGAGTCCTCGCAACACTTCCCGAATTCGCTCTCCAGGCTCTCGAACCAGGGCTTTAGCGGGGAATTCGCGTAGCGGCCGTCGTCTCGCGCGAGCGCCGCGGTCGTGAGCAGCAGCAGCACACAGATCGGAGCAGTCGTCCGCCTCATCGCCAGCATGTCTTCGCCTCCGCGATCTGTCTCGGCTCAACGGAAGACTTCGAGGCCATAGAGTGGCCCTGAAGTGGTGTGCTCGATCTCGCATGCGCTCAGTCGGCGGTGCAAAGCTCCGCGCCAGTCGCGCCTGTTGGCAAGCTGGGCGGCGTTAAGCCAACGGTGGCTGGTTCTCGAATAGCGACCGTTGCCTGAGCCATTTTCATAGTCTTCGATCGCTGAGTGAGCACCGCAATCTGGTGAGGCGAAGCGGGCATACCGGCCAACACGAGCTTCGGTGTCGCTGAGCTCTCCTCGACATGGGCCGATCCCATCACCGCGACCTGGTGCGGGGAGATCGGAAAGCCCATGAGTTCGAAAGTCGGAAGGTTCAAGTTGCACGCGCCAGCCTTGTTGGTCCATGCGCCTCCGATGGCGGCGACGGCAATCGTGATTACAAATAGATTTTTCATGATGACATCCCTCCTGGATAGCAGAGATATTCGCACCACGATTTCCAAATCGACTTGGTTCAATTCGCCGGCCCTTCATGGGGCCGCGGACGCAGCATCTGATACGCCGTCATTCAGGGAAACGGCGGACTCCATGCGAGATCCTGGGAAATTTGCCCGACGTCGAACCAAACGGTATCGAGCAGCAGCCGGATGCTGTAATCTGCGGAAAGCAGTACGGACCCCTCGCCATGCGGAAGATGAGGATTCTTCGGCGCCGGCCGGTCATCGATCTCAAGTGGTCGCTATTGAGGCAAGTAGCGGCTGTGGCGCTACTCTGTTTTCTTGGCGGAGCGGCGATCTCCGTCTACCGAGCAGCAGAAGAGACGTTGAAGACCAATCAGGCTGTCGGCGATGCCCTTGGCAAATATCTGGAAGTACCGATTCTAGCCCAGCGCGAGCGGCGGACTCTCTTCGGAACACGCCTTGATCTGCAAAAGCGCTTTCGTTTCATGGATGGCTTTCTGGATCAGGCGATGAGCCCGGGTCAGTGCGTACAGTTCAAGGAAGTTGGGAAGGATGTCATCTCCAGCTGTCTGGGGTTTCAGACTCAGGTGGGCGCGGCACCGGCATGGTTTTCGGCCGTCTATCAGTGGGCGGTCGGCAGCCGTATGACTTACAGCCGTCCTGTCGCGCAGCAGGGTCCCGTACTTGGCACGGTCGTCGTCAGCTCGGACCCATCAGTCGTGACAGCGCGTGCCTGGTCCGATATCTCGCGAATGCTCGGCCTCTCCGCAGCGACGATCGGCGCACTTGGCATTCTGGTGTATTTCGTCGTCGAGCGCGCACTGCGGCCGACGAGAGATGTCGTTAGCGGCCTCAACAGGTTGGCTGCGGGTGATCTGAAGTGCCGTCTCCCGCCATTTCGACTTGCCGAGCTGCAAAGAATACGCGGCGTCTTCAACGATCTGGCGAACACTCTGGAAGTCGCGACCTCCGAGCGCGCCGAGCTTGCGCGACGTCTGGTGGAAGCCCGCGAGCAGGAAAGGCGTCACCTCGCACGGGTGCTTCATGACGAGCTGGCCCAGAGCCTCAGTGCCATGAGTGCGACGGCAGCCTCGATCAAGTTCACGGCCACGACTGACTGTCCATCTCTCGTTGCCGAAGCTCAGGCCCTGACGGAAACTGCTGGCAACATCATGAAGGGGCTTCGCAGGACCGTGCAGGAGTTGAGACTGCAGGAGATCGACGACGTCGGCCTGCTCACGAGCCTTGAAGGGCTAATCGGCGATCATAATCGCCGCGGTTGCGGGAAGACCCGATTCTCTCTCGAGACGCACGGCGACCTCGATGCGCTCCCCCCGGCGATCACCGTTCACGTCTTCTATATCGTTCAGGAGGGTCTCACAAACGCGGCGAAGCATGCGCAGGCGGCCAACGTGCGCGCCGTGGTGCGCATCGACCTTGCGCAAGTCGGTGCGCCAAGGTCCGACGCTGGCATAGTCGAGGCTACGGTTGAAGACGACGGTGCTGGATTAGCGCCTGAGATCAGGAGAGAGACTGGTTTTGGCCTCGGGCTGATCGGGATTCGCGAGAGAACGCTCGCGCTGGGCGGGCAGATGAAAGTCGTGTCGAGGCCCGAGAAGGGCCTCATCCTCAGTGCCATCATTCCTGTTGCGACTACCGAGGGTGCAGCATCATGACGCCGCGAAGCATCAGTGTCCTGCTCGTCGATGACCACGCGGTCGTGCGTGAGGGATACCGTCGGCTTCTCGAGAAGCATGAAGGCATTACCGTCGTCGCCGAGGCCGCCGATGCGGCGAGCGCCTATCAAGCCTACAAGAGCAGCAAGCCCGATGTCGTGGTGATGGACGTGTCGCTGCCAGGTCGCGGCGGTATCGATGCTATTCGCCAGATACGTCAGTGGGATCCAGCAGCGCGCCTGCTGGTTTTCACCATGCATTTGAGCGCGACATTCGCTCTCCAGGCCTTCAGGGCCGGTGCAAAGGGCTTTGTCACAAAGAGCAGCCCGCCCGAGTTGCTCGTCAGCGCAGTACGTGACGCGGCTGCCGGCCGTATGACAATCTGCCCCGAGGTCAGCGAAGCCCTGGCGAGAAGCCGCTTGCAGGACGATGCAAGCCTCATTGATACCTTGTCCCCACGTGAATTCGAGATCCTGCGCATGCTGCTCGCCGGCCGGTCGGCCGAGGAAATAGCCGCCGCATTCAATCTCAGTCCGAAAACCGTCTCGAATTACCACTACGCCATCAAATCGAAGCTCAGCGTCTCTTCCGATGTCGAGCTCGTGCTTTTTGGCCTGCGAGGCGGATTGATAACGCAAGTCGAGGAACGCGAGCACGAGGACAATTTCCGATCTGCCTAACCGCGGATGGCCGCTGTTTTAGACTCATGAGAGACGCCACGCAGGCGTCAGCGAATGATCCCTTTCCGGAAATCTCCAAACTGAAGAAACAGTGGCGCACTGAGGCTTAGCTATGCCCGTGCGGACCGCAGCCAGCGCGGCTACTCTTGCTGCACAGGCTCTCGATGTAATTGCACCGAGAACAATGTTACTATTGCACCGAGACATTATTCGGATCAATCTAGCGACACAAACTCGATTGCACGTTGCAATTGGCCTGCGGTCGCCCGGACGCGCCAATGACACGGCGATCGCGGAGACGAGCACATGGATCTGACGGTCACTACATTTCTCGTCGCGTTTGCCGGCGTGTTCCTGATCTGCTTCATGAAGGGCGCCTTCGGCGGCGGGTTCTCCATCGTGGGCATTCCGCTGTTGTCGTTCGTGATGGACCCGGTCACCGCCGGAGGCCTACTCGCACCGCTGTTCATCGCGATGGATTTGTTCGCGCTTCGCTACTGGAAACCTTCGACCTGGTCGAAGCCGGACCTTGCGCTTTTGCTACCCGGCCTCGTGACGGGCATCGGGCTCGGCTATCTGCTGTTCCGCGTGCTGGACCATCGTGCCGTCGCGATTGTGATGGCGGTCGTGACTTTGGTCTTTGTCGGCCTATGGCTTTTGAGTGCGTCGAAGGTGACTGGTCAACCTCGTTCGTCGCCGAAGGCGGTTGCTGCCGGTCTCGCCTCGGGTGTCACCACCATGGTCGCGCATTCCGGCGGTCCGCCGCTTGCGATGTATCTGCTGCCGCTCGGCCTCACCAAGGAAGTCTACGCCGGAACGACGAGCCTCTTCTTCACGGTTGGCAACGCAACCAAGGCAGTGCCGTGGCTGCTCCTGGTAAGGCCGAGCGGCAACGTCTGGATCGTGATGGCGGCATGCCTGCTCGCCATTCCCAGCGGCGTCTGGCTGGGCTGGCGCCTCCACGGCAAGCTGGACCAGCAGCAAATTTACCGGGCCTGCTACGGATTGCTGCTCGTCACGGCATTGAAGCTGCTGTGGGACGGAGTGTCCGGCTATCTCGCGTAAATCGAGAGAGGACGTTCAACCCGGAATCATCGAGGTGGCCCGTTGTAGCCGCTTGCGGCCTCGACGTCCGGTTAGCCGGGATTTGGCGCAGTCGAAAATGACCGACCGCGGATCGTGGACGAGCAGCGTCAGGATCAGAGTGCAAAGACACTGGCGCCGACGCTACGTCCGATCTTCAGTTTCGTCATTGCCCTCGAGCTTCTTGCGCAGCGCCGTGACGAGGCGGTGGACCGTTTGCAGGTCCTTGACCGAAAGCCCTTCCGAGAGGTCGTTGATCCACGGGGCCTGCAAAGCCATCGCGGCCTCGAAAGTGCGCCTTCCCTTGTCAGTCAGGACCACAAGTTGTGCGCGCCGGTGATGCGGGTTGGCCTCGAATGCCAAAAGCCCTTCAGCGTGAAGATCGTTGACGATCCGCTGCACGTTTTGCCTGTTGGCACCGAGGTCGCGGGCGAGCCATGCGACCGGCTGCGCTCGCTCCGCGTGCACGATGGCGCCGAGGATCTGCCAACGGGCACTCGTGAGCCCGAGTGAGGCGACCAGGCGGTCACCTGCGGTCAGGACCAGGCTATTCAGCCGGAACAGGTCAAGCATGAGGTTGCTCAGGGCATCGCCAGCAGGCGTTCGTCGGGATCTCAACATCCGTCACCATAATCTTTATTGACATCATAATGCCAAATTAGCACTCTAAGTACAATACCGCATCATGCGACCACAGAACGGAGACCTTTCATGTCGCACCTGCGCACACTGGATCCCGCGTTTCCGATTGAACGTCAGCTCGGCATCGATACCAGCCCTGTCGTGCTCGTGAATCTGTTCACGCTCGACAAAGCCGATGAGGAAACATTCCTCCAGGTCTGGCAAGACGATGCTGCCTTCATGAAGCGGCAGCCGGGTTTCATCGCCACCCAGCTTCATCGCGCGATCGGTGAAAGCCCGACCTATCTGAACTACGCCGTCTGGGAATCGACCGCCCACTTCCGGGCTGCCTTCACGCATCCCGAGTTCCGATCCAAGATCTCGGCCTATCCCTCTTCCGCCGTAGCTTCTCCGCACCTGTTCCAGAAGGTCGCGGTGCCCGGCATCTGCGTCGCGTAGCTCGCCCGGCAAACGCCTGAAGGCCCACGACCCCTTGATTCAAGAACGGCTGAGGAGTCGCACTGCGAAGCTCCTCCAAAGAAGAGAAGTATGTGTCGGGAACTGCCCCGCCCGTTCGTCCTCTGGCCACAAAGTGCAGGAACCGGAAACTTGTCGTCGGCTTCACGCAATTGCACGGAGACTTCCCGTGATCCCTGTCATTACCGCCTTCGAAAGGTCACCCGACCGCGGCAGAGGACAAGCACGCGACATGCGTGTTCGGTGGGCGCTCGAAGAAGTGGGCCAACCTTACGACGTTCGTCTCGTCTCGTTCAGCGAGATGAAGGAGACCGTGCATCGTGCGCTTCATCCGTTCGGGCAGATTCCAACCTACGAAGAAGGCGGTCTTGCCCTGTTCGAGTCGGGGGCGATCGTGCTCCATATCGCGGAGCGCCATGGTGGACTGCTGCCAGACGATGCGCATGGCCGAGCGCGCGCGATCACATGGATGTTTGCCGCGCTTAACACGCTGGAGCCGCCGATCGTTGATCGGGCAATTACCATACTCGTGGAGCGCGGCGAGACCTGGTACGAGCAGCGCTTGCCTATCGTCGAGGATCGCATCCGTGTCCGGCTTGCCGAACTTTCCGGTCGCCTGGGGAATTCCGATTGGCTCGATGGTGCATTCAGCGCCGGCGACCTTCTGATGGTGACCGTGCTGCGCCGGTTGAATGGATCGGACATTCTGGACGAATATCCGAACCTCTCCGCCTATGTGGCCCGCGGCGAAGCGCGTCCGGCCTTCGGGCGTGCTTTCGATGCTCAATTGGCGGTGTTCAACGCCGCATCGACTGGCTGATGAGGCCGCTCAGGCTGCCTGCTTCTTCTTCGGCTTCGGCTTGGCCGCCTTCGGCATCGGCGCCGGCTCTGGGCTGCCCTCGATCGAAGACAGGCGGCCAGCGGTAAACGTGTAGATGCCGGCACGTGGACCGGTCGCCCAGGTGATCACGGCAACGCGCCTGCCGGCGGCATCATTGGAGAGATTGACGCCCGACGGCGCCCCGATGCCGCGCACCACATCGCATTCGGTGTGACCGAGCGCGACTGTGCCGCCCGGCTGCGCCGAAGGCGCGGTCGAGGCATTGGCGTCGGTGGGCGCACCCGCGGGCGCCATGCCCGGGCAAGCACCATCTGCGCTGACCAGATCCTCCGCCGTCACGGGCTTGTCGGGGGTCAGCGGCGGCGATTCGATCGAGATGTTCTTGATGAAGAGCCGGGCCGGCTTGTTGAACCACTCGGCATCCTTCGACAGCAGTTCCGAGCTGCTCGAGCAGGCCGCCATCAGCGGCGCAACGGCGCACAACGCCAACACAAGCGTCGAAGGAAGCTTTTGATGTCGCACGATAAACTCGAATCCCCGCGTTAAGGGCCAGCCCTAAACGATTGTCCCAACATCACTTTGCGGCACGACCGTGGCTAGAGGTCAGCATTACCCCAAAAGCCGCAAATTATCATTAATTTGACAGCCAACCGCTAATTGCGCCGCTGCCACCGGCCCCGCTCGTCAGCCTGCCAATAGGTGACATCAAATCCGCGCGTCTTGCAATCCGTCCAGGCGCTGCGCGCAAGCGCGAGCGCATCGGGATCGTCGCCATTGAACAGGAGCACCATGCGCTCATAGCGTTCCGAATCCTGAGGCAGCGCGGCGTTGTCGATCAGGAAGCGGACATTGGCGCCGTTGGGATTGCCCTCTTCGACCGCCAGCACGATCGGTTGCTCGGCGGCGTCGCCGACTCGCCATGTCGCGTGCGGCAGGAAGGAATCGTCGCGATAGGTCCATAAATGCGCGTCGAGCGCATCGGCGCGTTCCTCCGAGGTCGACTGCACCACGACGCGCCAGCCGCGCTCGAGTGATTTCTCGATCAGCGGCGGCAACACGTTCTCCACCGTCATGTTTTGCAGATGGTAGAAGAGCACTTCGGTCATTTGCGCTCATAGTGGTCGGCGACCAGACGGTCCAGGAGCCGCACCCCGTAGCCGGAGCCCCAGCTCTGGTTGATGTCGGTTTTCGGCGCGCCCATGGCGGTGCCGGCGATGTCGAGATGCGCCCAGGGCGTGCCGTCGACGAAGCGCTGCAGAAACTGCGCGGCGGTGATCGAGCCGCCGTGGCGACCGCCGGTATTCTTCATGTCGGCGAACTGTGAATCAATCAGCTTGTCGTATTCGGGCCCGAGCGGCATGCGCCAGACTTTTTCGCCGCTCTCGATGCCGGCCGTCAGGAGGCGTTCGGCGAGCTCGTCATTGTTGGAGAACATGCCGGCATGCTCGGTGCCGAGCGCGACCATGATCGCGCCGGTGAGCGTGGCGAGATCCACCATGAATTTCGGCTTCACTCTCTTGGCGACGTACCAGAGCACGTCGGCCAGCACGAGGCGTCCCTCGGCGTCCGTGTTGATGATCTCGATGGTCTGGCCCGACATCGAGGTGACGATGTCGCCGGGACGCTGCGCGTTGCCGTCGGGCATGTTCTCGACGAGACCGATGGCGCCGACCGCGTTGACCTTTGCCTTGCGCGCCGCGAGCGCGTGCATCAGGCCGACGACGCAGGCCGCTCCCCCCATGTCGCCCTTCATGTCCTCCATGCTGCCGGCCGGCTTGATCGAGATGCCGCCGGTGTCGAAGCAGACGCCCTTGCCGACGAAGGCGACCGGAGCCTCGCCCTTCTTCCCGCCGTCCCAGCGCATGATCACGGTGCGGCTCGGCCGCGCCGAGCCCTGTCCGACGCCGAGCAGCGCGCCCATGCCGAGCTTGTGCATCGCCTTGACGTCGAGCACCTCCACCTTGACGCCGAGCTTGCGGAGCTGGCTCGCACGCCGCGCGAACTCCTCCGGGAAGAGCACGTTCGGCGGCTCGTTGACAAGATCGCGCGCGATGATCACGCCGTCGACGACATGGCCCGCCGGCGTGAAGGCCTTTTTCGCAGCAGCCAGGTCAGCGACGGCGAACGCGACGTCGGCGCGCAAAGCACCGCCCTCCTCGCCGTCCTTCTTCTTCGTCTTGTAACGATCGAACTTATAGGCGCGCAGCCGGAGGCCCGAGGCGATCGCGACCGTCTGTTCCGCGGTCATGGAGCCGTCAGGCAGTTCGGCCATGATGGTCATGGCGCTCGCGCCAGCCTTCAGCTTGCCGGCCGTCACACCACCGAACTTCAGAAAATCGTTGAGCTTGAGGGCCGAAGCCTTGCCAGCGCCGATCACAATCAGGCGGTCGGCCTTCAGCCCCTCGGGAGCCAGGATGTCGAGCGCGGCGCCCGTCTTGCCCTTGAACTGGCTCGCCTCGGCGGCCCGCTTCACCAGGTCCGCTGGCGATCCGAGCGCCTTGGCGGTTGCTGGGCCGAATCGCAGGCCGTCGTCGCAAAATGCCACCAGCGTGCCGCGCGGGGCGGCGGAAAACGGAACGAAGCCGACCTTGACGGCGTCGGACATGGATAACTCCTCCAAAAGACGGGACTTTTGCCGCTCCTCAGGCACCCCCTGAGAGTACCGGCTGAACCGCGATTCACTGATCCGGCACGCACTATGACCCGTCCGCACCGCGCATGCCAAGCGCCGGCCGTGGCCGGCGGGCCACAAGAAGGAAATATTAACCATATGATGAGGGTGCCACGGGGCAGCCATTTTGTTGACGGATCAAAGGGATGGTAGTGAGAGTGTGAACTGGTGAAAGACGTGGCAGAACGACCCTTGGGGACCCCTTTCGGGATGGGTCGGGACGTCCGGAGTTTGGGACCCAGAAGGGGCCTGGTGGGGATCGTGCGGTAGCGCATGGGGTCGATCGACAGGTATATTTTCCGCACGACGCTGGCGTCGTTTGCGCTGGTCCTGGTCAGCCTCACCGGCGTGATCTGGATTACGCAGGCGTTGCGCGGCATCGACCTGATGACGAGTCAGGGCCAGACCATCCTGACCTTCCTCGGCATCACCAGCCTGGTGATTCCGGCGCTGGTGCTGATCATCTCGCCGATCGCGCTGATGATCGCGATCTCGCACACGCTGAACAAGCTCGCGACCGATTCCGAGATCATCGTGATGAATGCTGCCGGCTTCTCACCGTTCCGGCTGTTCTATCCGTTCTTCTACGCCACCTGCGTGGTGGCTCTGCTGGTCGCCTTCATCGCCGCCTATCTCGCCCCCGACGGCATGCGGCGGATCAAGCAATGGGACGCCGAGATCACCGCCGACGTCCTCACCAACATTCTCCAGCCCGGCCGCTTCGCTCAGCTCGACCAGAACCTCACGATCCGGATTCGCGAGCGCCAGCCCGGCGGCATCATGGCCGGCATCTTCATTGACGACCGCCGCGATCCGAAGGAGCGCAACTCGATCGTCGCCGAGCGCGGCACGGTGGTGAAGAGCGGCGGCGAAACCATCTTGGTGCTGGAGGACGGCAACCTGCAACGCTTCGAGGCCGGCAAGCGCGATCCCGCGCTCGTCACCTTCGCCCGCCACGGCTTCGACATGTCGAAATTCTCCAACCAGGGGCGCGACGTCACGCTCGGGATTCGCGAACGCTATCTCTGGGAGCTGTTGTCCCCGCCCGAGGACGACCCCGTCTACATGGCGGTGCCCGGCCAATTCCGCTCGGAGCTGCATGACCGCATCATGGCGCCGATGTACCCCTTCGCCTTTGCGGCGCTGACATTCGCCTTCCTCGGCGCGCCGCGCACCACCCGTCAGAGCCGCAACTTCTCGATCGGCAGCTCGATCCTCGCCGTGTTCGGCCTGCGCATGGCTGGCTTTGCCTGCTCGGTGATGGCGGTGAAGTCGCCGGTAGCGCCCCTCGTGCAATATGCCATGCTGGCGGCCGCCATCGGCCTCGGCCTGTGGATGATCGTCGGCGGCGTGGTGGTCGAAGCGCCGCCTGCGCTGCTGGAAGCCATCAACAGATCCAATGCGCGTATTGCGCGGCTATTCCGACGTCCGGTCGCCGCATGAGCATGCTCACCAACACCCTCGGACGCTATTTCGCCGGCCGCTTCGTCGTCGCGGCGCTCGGCGTGTTCGCGAGCATTTTCCTGCTGCTGGTGCTGGTCGACTATATCGAAATGGTGCGCAAGACCTCTGGCCTTGCGTCCGCCTCCGCGATCATGGTGGCCGAGACCTCGCTGTTTCGCGTACCGCAGCTTCTGGAGAAGCTGACGCCATTCTGCATGCTGATCGGCGCCATGACCTGCTACCTCGCCCTGTCCCGCCGGCTCGAGCTCGTCGTAGCACGCGCCGCGGGCATTTCCGCCTGGCAGTTCATCTCCCCCGCCCTCGGCAGCGCGCTGCTGATCGGTGTGATCGCGACGGTTGCCTACAATCCGATGTCGGCGAACCTGCGCGAGCTTTCCAAGCGTATGGAAGCGGAGCTGTTTGGCTCGGCCCCTGGCGGCGGCATCCAGGACGCCTCCGGCTTCTGGCTCAACCAGGTCACCAGCGAAGGCCAGGTCATCATCAACGCAGCGCGCAGCGAACAGCAAGGCATCCGGCTGACCGGTCTGACGCTGTTCCGTTTTGATACGGAGTATCACTTCAAGGAGCGCATCGAAGCGCGCGAGGCAACGCTCGAGGATGGCCGCTGGGTGTTCAGGACCGTGCGCCGTTTCTCCCTGGATGCGCCCCCCATCGACCAGGACCGGTTGGAGATTCCCACGACGCTGACCGAAGCGCAGGTTCGCAACAGCTTTTCCACACCCGAAACTGTGTCCTTTTGGCAACTACCGAGTTACATCCGTTCGTCGGAAAGCTCGGGCTTCGCGACAGCCGGATATCGACTCCAGTACCATAAGCTTCTGGCGCAGCCGTTTCTGCTTGCAGCAATGGTGATGCTGGCGGCTTCCGTATCGTTGCGCTTCTTCCGGATGGGCGGCGTGCAGAAGATGGTTTTGAGTGGCGTGGGCGCAGGCTTTCTGCTCTACGTGCTGTCCAAAGTTACTGAGGATTTGAGCAAGGCTGAGTTGATGCATCCGATCGCTGCGGCGTGGCTGCCCGTTGTGGTGGGCGGCCTCACCGGCTTTTTGGCCTTGCTTTATCAGGAGGACGGATAGTGACTGCCGTCCGCCGAGGGCATGTGTCTCGTGTCGCGCGACGCACCGTGGTGCGCGCGAACGCATTCGGCTTGCCTGCCCGCAGCCTCCTGATCGCCTTCATTGCCGCGCTCGCGCTGGGTGGATTGCTCGATCTTGCAGCGACCGTGCCCGCGGCCGCGCAGAGCTTCAACTACAACCAGCTGCCGCCACGTCCGAAGCCGCCGAAGGCCGCCAACGACAACCAGATGCTCGTGCAGGCGACCGAGGTCGATTACGACTACAACAATTCGCGCGTCTCGGCGGTCGGCAACGTCCAGCTGTTCTACAACGGCACCAGCGTCGAGGCCGACAAGGTCATCTACGACCAGAAGACCAAGCGCCTTCATGCCGAAGGCAACATCCGCATGACGGATGCCGACGGCAAGATCACCTATGCCGAGATCATGGATCTGTCGGACGACTACCGCGACGGCTTCGTCGATTCGTTGCGTGTGGACACCGCCGACCAGACCCGCATGGCCGCGAGCCGCGCCGACCGCTCCAGCGGCAACTACACCGTGTTCGAGAACGGCGTCTACACCGCCTGTGCGCCGTGCAAGGACGATCCGAAGAAGCCGCCGCTGTGGCAGGTCAAGGGTGCCCGCATCATCCACGACCAGCAGGAGAAAATGCTGTACTTCGAGACGGCGCAGCTCGAATTCTTCGGCGTGCCGCTCGCCTACATGCCGTACTTCTCGACGCCCGACCCGACGGTGAAGCGCAAGACCGGCTTCCTGATGCCGGGCTTCACCTCCTACACCGCGTTCGGCTACGGCCTGGAGATCCCGTTCTACTGGGCGATCGCGCCCGACATGGATGCGACCTTCAGCCCGCGCGTCACCTCCAAGCAGGGCGTGCTGTTCCAGGCCGAATTCCGCCAGCGCCTGATCGACGGCGCCTACCAGATCCGCGTTTACGGCATCGATCAGCTCAACCCCAGCAATTTCGCCGGCCAGCCGGGTGACCGCCAGTTCCGCGGCGGCGTCGAGACCAAGGGCCAGTTCGCGCTGAACGACAAATGGGTCTGGGGCTGGGACGGCGTCCTGCTCTCCGACTACTACTTCATGTCGGACTACCGGCTGGCGCAGTACCGCGATCCCTTCTCCTCGTTCCTGAGCCTGCCGACGGAAGCGATCTCCCAGCTCTATCTGACGGGTGTCGGCAATCGCAGCTACTTCGACGCGCGCACGATGTATTTCCTGAGCTTCTCGGGCAACCAGGGCCAGGTGCCAGTCGTCTACCCCGTGATCGACTACTCGAATGTGCTCAACTATCCGATCTTCGGCGGTGAGGTCTCCTACAAGACCAATTTCATCAACCTGACGCGTAACGACGCCGTGTTCGATCCGATCACCACGGTCGCCAACACCAACGGCCTCTGCACCTCGACCTCGGCCGATACCGCCGCGCGCACGCCTTCGCAATGTCTGTTGCGCGGCTTCCCCGGCACCTACACGCGCCTGACTGCTGAAGCGCAGTGGCGGAAGTCCTTCACCGATCCCTTCGGTGAGATCTGGACCCCGTTCGCCATCCTGCGCGCGGATGCGATCAACTCCTCGGTCTCGAATCAGCCGGGCGTGTCGAACTACCTGCCGGTTGGCGACACCCAGGCGCTCCGCCTGATGCCGACGGTCGGCCTCGAGTACCGCTATCCCTTCATCAACGTTCAGCCGTGGGGCTCGACGGTTGTCGAGCCGATCGCGCAGGTCATCATCCGGCCGAACGAGACCTATGCCGGCAAGCTCCCCAACGAGGACGCGCAGAGCATGGTGTTCGATGCGAGCAATTTGTTCAGCGTCGACAAGTTCTCGGGCTACGATCGCGTCGAGGGCGGCGGCCGCGCCAATGTCGGCGTGCAGGCCACCACCCAGTTCGACAGGGGCGGCGCCGTCAAGGTGCTGTTCGGGCAGTCCTACCAGCTGTTCGGCATGAACTCCTTCGCTGTCCAGGATTCCACCAATACCGGTCTGGATTCAGGTCTCGACAAGCCGCGATCCGACTATGTCGCGAGCGTCGGCTATTCGCCGAACCGGACCTACACGTTCAGCGTCCGCGGCCGGTTCGACGAGCAGACCTGGAACGTGCAGCGCTTCGAGGCTGAGGGCCGCGCCAATTTCGACCGCTGGTCGGTCAGCATGATCTACGGCAACTACGCGCCGCAGCCGGAACTGGGTTACCTGACCCGCCGCGAGGGCATCCTCACCTCCGCCTCGGTGAAGGTCGCAGCCAATTGGGTGGTCCAGGGCTCGGCGCGCTGGGACCTCGAGGCCAACAAGCTCAATCAATACGTGGTCGGCGCCGGCTATGTCGACGATTGCTTCGTGCTGGCGGCTAACTATGTAACGTCCTATAGCTACTCGGCGGGCAGCACCCCGCCTGTTCTGAGCCACGCGTTCATGTTCCAGATCGGCCTGCGAACGCTGGCGAACTCCTCGGGAACCAGCAGCTCCGCCGGCTTGCAGTAGACAGATTTGACGCTGCGGGGCTTGTTCGGATCGCAAGTATGCGAGCGACGACATCCATGACGATCACTTTGCGAGTTCATCGCCTTCTCATCGCACTCGGCACGTCCCTGCTACTGATCGGCGGCGCGGCCCCGTCGCGGGCGCAGACCGTCGTCGTCATGGTCAATGGCGAGCCCATCACCGATTTCGACGTCGAACAGCGCAGCAAGCTCGACCTGCTGACGACCCAGAAGACACCGAGCCGGCAGGAAGTCCTCAACGAGCTGATCGACGAGAAGGTGAAGATCAAGGAAGGCAAGAAATACGGCGTCGAGCCTACCAGCTCCGATATCGACCAGTCCTTCTCCGGCATGGCGCAGCGCATGCGCATCACGACGGACCAGCTCGCGAAATCACTCGAGGTGAAGGGCGTGCGGCCGGAAACGTTGAAGAACCGCATGCGTGCCGAAATGGTCTGGACCAGCCTCGTTCGCGGTCGCTTCAAGGAACAGCTGCAGGTCGGCGAGCGCGACGTCGCGGCCGCCGTGCAGGCCCAGAATGGCGAAAAGCTGCAGGTCGAGGGTTTCGAATACAAGATGCAGCCGATCGTCCTCATCGTGCCGCGCGGCTCGTCGCAGGCAGCGACCGAGGCACGGCACAAGGAAGCCGAAATGTACCGCAGCCGGATCACGAGCTGCGATGAAGCCAATTCGCTGTTCCGCTCGACGCCCAACGCGGCGATCCGCGACAGCGTCACCAAGACCACCGCTGATCTCCCCGAGGCGCTTCGCAAGGTGCTCGACGACACGCCGGTTGGCCACCTCACCCCGCCGGAGACCACCAAGCAGGGGATCGAAATGGTCGTGCTGTGCGCGCGCAATCCGACCATGATCGACACGCCGAAGCGGCGCGAGGTCCGCGAGAAGATGTACGTCGAGAAGTACGAGAAGACCTCGAAGCGTTATCTGGCAGAAATCCGCAAAGCGGCGATGATCGAATATCGTTGATGGCAAGGCCCCTCGCACTGACCCTGGGCGAGCCTGCCGGCATCGGCCCCGACATCACGATCGCGACCTGGCTGCGCCGCAACGAGCTCGGGCTCCCCGCGTTCTACCTGCTCGGCGATGACGCGCTGATCGCGCGCCGCGCCAAGGCACTCGGCATCGATATCAAGATCGCGCGTGTTCGAGCCGAGGAGGCGGTCGCCGCCTTCCCCGACGCGCTGCCGGTGGCTGTTACCGGAGAGATCGCAACGGCCGAGCCGGGCCGGCCCGATGAGGGCAGCGCGCCCGCAGCGCTCGCCTCCATTCGCCAGGCCGTTGCCGACGTCCGCGCAGGCCGCGCCGGCGCCATCGTCACCAACCCGATCGCCAAGAGCGTGCTCTACCGCGCGGGTTTCCGCCATCCCGGTCACACCGAATTTCTCGCCGAGCTCGCCGAACAGGACGGACGCGTGCCGCAGCCGGTGATGATGCTGTGGTCGCCGCGACTTGCGGTGGTGCCGGTGACCATTCATCTTTCGCTGCGCGATGCGCTGGCGCAGCTCTCGCCCGAGCTCATCGTCTCGACAGTGCGCATCGTCGCGGCCGAGCTGAAATCCCGTTTCGGCATCAGCCGGCCGCGCATCGCGATCTCCGGTCTCAATCCGCATGCCGGCGAGGACGGCTCGCTCGGCCACGAGGAGCAGACCATCGTCACGCCGGCGATCAAGATCTTGCGCAACGACGGCATCGAGGCCAGAGGCCCCCTGCCCGCCGACACCATGTTCCACGACGCCGCGCGAGAAACCTACGACTGCGCGGTCTGCATGTATCACGACCAGGCGCTGATCCCGATCAAAACGCTCGCCTTCGACGACGCGGTCAACGTCACGCTCGGCCTGCCCTTCATCCGGACATCACCGGATCATGGCACGGCGTTCGATATCGCAGGCACCGGCAAGGCCAATCCAGCAAGCCTGATCGCGGCGCTGCAGCTCGCAAGCCGCATGGCCGCGCAACCGGCATGAGCGCGATCGACGACCTCCCGCCGCTTCGCGAGGTCATTCGACAGCATTCGCTATCGGCCCGCAAGTCGCTGGGCCAGAACTTCCTCCTCGACCTCAACCTGACGGCGCGCATCGCGCGTGCCGCCGCGCCGCTCGAGACTTCGACGATCGTCGAGATCGGTCCGGGCCCCGGCGGATTGACCCGTGCCCTGCTCGCGCTTGGTGCTGCGCGCGTCATCGCGATCGAGCATGACGAGCGCGCGATCCCTGCCTTGCAGGATATTTCAGCGCGCTATCCGGGGCGGCTCGAGATCGTGCATGGCGATGCCATGACCTTCGATCCGAGGCCGCTGCTCGCGGGTCACGCAGCAAAGATCGTCGCCAACCTGCCCTACAACATAGCTACCCAGCTCCTGATCGGATGGCTTACCAGCGAGCCATGGCCGCCGTGGTACGAGATGATGGTGCTGATGTTCCAGCGCGAAGTCGCCGAGCGGATCGTGGCGCGCGAGAACGAAGAGGCCTATGGCCGGCTCGGCGTGCTCGCCAACTGGCGTACCGAGACCAAGATCCTGTTCGACATCTCGCCTTCCGCCTTCGTGCCACCGCCGAAGGTCACCTCCTCCGTCGTGCGCCTCGTGCCGCGCGTGGCGCCTCTGCCTTGCGACCGACGGCTGCTCGAACAGGTCGCCGCCGCCGCCTTCGGCCAGCGCCGCAAGATGCTGCGCCAGAGCCTGAAATCAATTCAGGCCGATCCGGCACGCCTCGCCTCGGCCGCCGGCGTCGATGCGACGCGGCGCGCCGAGACCATTCCGGTCGCGGGCTTTGTTGCCATGGCGCGTGAATTGGCCGATATACGAAGCCAAACCTAAAGCACGATCCGATGATCGCGCTTTAGAGCATGATCCGGAAAAGTGTGAAGCGGTTTTCCGAAAGATCATGCTCAAACAACAACCCGAAGCGCGATGACGATTCATCCTGATCTCATCGCGCTTCAGCGAAAATTTCGGAGGAAGGAAAATGGCGTTGATGCGTCGACAGTCCCTCGTGAAGTTCGATGCGCCGCTGTGCGAGACCATCATCGACACGCCCAAGCCGCAAGGACGCGAGGTGCTGGTGCGCATCGAGCGCTGCGGCTTGTGCCATTCCGACCTGCACATCCAGGACGGCTATGCTGATCTCGGCGGCGGCAAGAAACTCGACACCACGCGCGGCATGACGCTGCCGTTCACGCTCGGCCACGAGATCGCAGGCGTTGTGGACGAGGTCGGCGGTGACGTGCCGGCTGGCCTCATCGGCGCCAAGAAGGCGGTCTTCCCATGGATCGGCTGCGGCCAGTGCCGCGACTGCGCCAATGGCGATGAGAATCTCTGCGCCAAGCAGCGCTTCCTCGGCGTCTCCATCGACGGCGGCTTTGCCAGCCACGTGCTGGTGCCCGATGCGAAGTACCTGCTCGACTACGATCCCCTGCCGGTCAACCAGGCCGCGACATTGATGTGCTCGGGCGTCACCGCCTACGGCGCGCTCAAGCGCCTCGTCGACCGTCCGCGCCAGCGCAACCTCTTGCTCATTGGTCTCGGCGGCGTCGGCATGATGGGCCTTTCGTTCGCGCAGGCCATGTTCAAGCAGCCGATCGCGGTTGCCGATCTCAGCCCAGCGGCGCGCGAGACCGCGCTGAAGAATGGCGCGGCGACCGCCTACGATCCGGCCGAGCCGGAGGTTATCAGGCGCATCCTGAAAGAGACCGAGGGCGGTTTCGACGAGGTCGTCGATTTCGCCGGCAACGAGAAGTCGATGGCGTTCGCCGTCTCCGTGCTCGCGCGCGGCGGCAAGGTCGTGGTCTCCGGCCTGATGGGCGGCCAGTTCACGCTGCCGATGGTGCAATGGGTGTACAAGCGCATGACCATCGAAGGCTTCATGGTGGGTACGCTCGCTGAGGCCCACGAGCTGATGGCGCTCGCCCGCGCCGGCAAGATCAGGCCGACGCCGATGCAGGAAGAGCCGATGGCCGATGCTCAGAAGTGGATCGACAGCCTGCGCGCCGGCAAGGTCGTGGGGCGCATCGTGCTGAAGAATTGATTGCGCCGGCGTTGAGGCCGCGCGCGGCCCACGCTATTTCAAGCTGACGAAGCGCGACGGTCCCGCGACCATGGTCTTCGCGAGGTCGACGACGAGCGGCGCCGCGTCGGGCAACGCGAGGTCGGCGCCACCAGCCGCGAGCAGACGCATGATCTCCCAATCCTGCCGCGCAAGCGCGTTTCGCAGCGGCTCGACGCGCTCCTTGTAGAATTGGAGGAACAGCGGCCGCGCCACCGGCTGCTTGCGGTGGTGACCCGGCACCACCGCATTGACGTCGATCAGCCCCGCCGCGAGCGCCCTGCGAAGGAGTTCGAGCGCCTGCGCGCTCGGAGGATTGGCCCCCTCGTCCCGATAACCTGCACTGCCGATGCAATCGAGAAATGCCCAGGCTTGCTCGGGTTCGAGCGGCTGAGACTGGGCCGCGCGTCTATCCACATCGGCGGTCCACTGAATGAGATCGCGCGCGAACGCGTCATCCCGTTGCTGTTGCTCGGCTTTGCGCGTTTCGTGCTCTGTGGCCCGGACGCGGGATTCAATGATCTCGGGCGCGAAACCGGAAAAAGCCGTCAACCCGACCAGAAGTAGCGCAAGTCCCGCACGCGGCGACGTGAGCGCAGTCGCGCGCCAGCAGAGAACGAGCACGGCGGCCGTTGACACAACAACCACGGCCAGCGCCGCGAGTGCAAGACGATCGAACTCAGCCCCCCTCTCGATCAAGAGATTGTCGAGCCGGAAACGGATCACGTTGAAGAGGCTCGCCGAGGCAACGAGCAATTGCACAACAGGAATAAGCCAGCGCATTCCCGTTTGGTCGGGGCAAACGATCGATCGGTTCAGCCAGGGAGCGCAAAGGCCATCGGTGCGCGCGGGCGCGCATGCAGACCTCCAGGCGACCGCGCCGCAGAACTCGGACGCGCCGGGTTCAGCTCGTTCGCCCCTGGCGCCCCATGAAGAGGCCATAGAGGAAGAGCAGGATCACTGCGCCGACGATGGCGCCGATGAAGCCCGCCGATTCGCCCGCCCGGTACCAGCCCACCGACTGGCCTAGGAACGTCGCGACGAACGCGCCGACGACTCCCAGGATCGTGGTCAGGATGAAGCCCTTCGGCTCATTGCCGCCCGGCATGATGAATTTGGCGATCACGCCGACGATAAAGCCAATGATGATAGTCCAAAGGATCCCCATCTCGTTGCTCCTGTCATGAGCCGGCACGCGCGGCGACCGCCATCCTGAAAGAGATCATACGGGAGCGCCTTTGACATAGATCAACATAGGGCGGCGTTCTCGGGCCGCCCTGATTGCACAAGACCGTCATTGGGTCGCGCGAGGGAGGTCAGCATGGCAATGCTGGGCGAGATCACCCACACCACCACCTACAAATATGCAAAGCCCGTTACGTTCGGGACGCATCGGGCGATGTTCTTGCCGAGGCGCGGTGCATCTGCCCGCCTGCTCGGTTGGTCGGCGAAAACCAGCCCGGTTTCGAAGATCCACTGGATTACCGATTCCCGCTCCAACACCGTTACGGTGATGGAGTTCGCAGAGCCGAGCAGCGAGCTGACCTTCACTTTCCAGGTGCGCGGCGTGTTCTTCGGCATCAAGGGCATTGAATCCTTTCCACTGGAGCCGCGGGCCGATGAAATCCCCGTGCAGTATTCGCCCGACGAGTGGACCGACCTCGCCGGTTACCTGCGTCCCCACGCCGACGACCTCGACGGCATCGTTGCAGCGTGGACGAAGGCCTTCGTCGCCGGCGATCAGGACCAGACGACAGACGTTTTGCACCGGATCTTGCGCACGTTTCGTGAGGGGTTCAGCTACCGCGCCCGAGAAACGCAAGGCACGCAATCCCCGAGCGAGACACTGCGTACGAAATCCGGCACATGCCGGGACTACGCCTGGCTGATGATCGAGGTGCTGCGCCGCCTCGGCCTCGCCTCGCGCTTCGTCAGCGGCTACCTTTACGACCAGGCGCTGGATGGCGGCGCCGTCGGAATGACTGGCTCCGGCGCCACGCATGCGTGGCTCCAGGTGTTTCTCCCCGGCGCCGGATGGCTGGACTACGACCCGACCAACCAGATCAATGCCGGCTTCGATCTCATCCCGGTCGCTGTCGCCCGGCATCCTGGCCAGGCCATACCGCTGGAGGGGTCCTGGTTCGGAGATGCAACGGACTATCAGGGCATGTGCATCAAGGTCGCGGTTCACAAGATCGGCGAGATCCGCGATCCCTCCGAGAGTTGAGCGGGCCTGGAGCTGATCAGTCGTCGGACCGTGGCGCATTTCTCGGAAGGATCAGCCGCACATACGTCCCTGCCCCCAGCTCGCTGTCCAGCGTGATGCGGCCGCCAAGGCGTTCGGTGACGACGCCATGGACGACGTGCAGTCCGAGCCCCGTCGCCCCATGGTGACGTCGCGTGGTGAAGAACGGATCGAAAGCGGAGAGCTTGACGTCCGGCGGCATTCCGCAACCGTCGTCGGACACGATGAGCTCGACCTGATCGTCACCCGCAGATCTCAGATCGACGCGGATCCGACCTCCGGCGCCATCCGGCCATGCATGGGTCATCGCATTCATGACCAGATGGGTCAGAACCTGCCCGAAGGGACCGGGATAGCTGTCCATTTCGAGAGCTCGTGCGAGCCGCAGATCAAGCGCGATACCGCGGCGATGACATTCGCGATCGAGATGCGACAGCAGTTGCTCCGACAACTCGGCAGCGTCGAAGCGGCGCAGCGCTGATTGACTTGGATCGAGCGCGACCTGCTTGAAGGACTGGATCCGCTCCGCCGCACGCGACAGGTTGGTGATGAGCTGGGTGGACGCATCGCCGGCGAGGCTGATGAACTCGTTGAGGCTCGAGCGTCGCACCTTGCCGCCCGCAACTTCCGAGGCGAAGGCCTCGGACTTGCGCTGAAGCGTCGAGGCGATCGTCAGGCTGCTGCCCACGGGACCGTTGATCTCATGCGCCACGCCGGCAACCATCCGACCGAGCGCCGCGAGCTTTTCGGCCTCCACCAGCGACTGCTGGGTCTCGCGCAAATGACGCAACGCGGTTTCAGCAGCATCTTTCGCCTTGCGCACCTCCGCCTCGGCACGCTTGCGTTCTGTGATTTCCTCGGCCGCGACGTTGACGGCGATGATCTCGCCGTTCGGCGCGCGCAAGGGATGCCAATAGGTCACCCAGTAGCGCTCCTCGGCCTGATCGGCGCGCTGGCCGGCGACCTCTATGCCGACCACCGGCTCTCCGGTTTCCATGATCGAGCGGACGATCTCCGCGACGGAATCCGCCAAGGCCGGAACGCAATCCCGCACGAAGCGGCCGAGATGGTTTTCGACCGAGATGCCGCAGATCTCGGTGAGCCGCTGGTTGATTTGCAGGTAACGGCAATCCGGGGAGAGGCAGGCAAGTCCAATCGGTGCAGTGTCGTAGATCGATTTCAGGCCTGGCTGCTCCGGAAACAGCAACACCTCGGATGCGAGCGCTGATTTTGACGCCTGTACCATGACCGCCTCGACATTGTTTTTGTAGGTTCGAGTCGCATCCTCTTTGGCTGAGCCGGGCCCCCTCGCTGATACCGTCCCAGGACGACACACAGCGTCTCTTCGGCTTCGGCAAAACCGCGGCATACTATCGAAATTCTGCAAAATTGAGATTTGCGGCCGTATCGCCTCAATGCGCGTGTCCGTCCCTGCCCGTCAGCCGCGCCAACTCGCGCGCCGTCTCCAGGATCATGTCGATCCGCTGCTGCAAGTCGGGGATGTTGACCTTGTCGGTGACACGGTAGGCATTGCCGATGCGCTCCACGTACCCCTGCTTGATCATCTCCTCGAGCCTGCGCAGCACGGTTGCGCGTGGCAGCTTCAGCGCGGCCGCTACCATGCTCGCCCGCACTGGCGAGCACATCGCGGTCCGCAGGAACAGGTAGATGCCGATCGTGCGGAAGGTGGCGCTGTCGTTCTGCCTGACGAAGTCGGCGCCGTAGTCGTCGTTGAGACTGCGGATCAGGCCGAGATAGAGCCGGCTCAGCAGCATGCGCTCCCGCGCCATCGCGATGCGGGCCGGCGGCTGGACGGTGTCGAGCAGGACGAACTCCTCGCCCGCGACCGACCACTTTTCGGCGGAACTGCTCTTGTCGGAATGGTCGTGGAAAAGGGCCATGGCCGTGATCCATCAAACGACACCCCGGACCAAGCTTATCGCCTTGGCGGCTCGCTCGGATAGGCAAATTTGCGTCAGGGAACCCGAACTTCGAGAGCGTGAACCCGGGCGGCTGGATGCTCTGGGACGCAGACCCCGATCAAACAATAGTCCCGAGAATCGTTCATTTTCGCGGCGGAACGAACGCTGCGCAGGCCCGATTTAAGCCTCATCCTCTCCGGATTTGCGGCTCATTGCCACCCAACTCTTTGACGAGAAGGAGGACAGTGACGCGTTGCGTAAGGCGTAGCCGGGAGACCAGGATGGGCAACCGAACCGCGAAATTCATATCTGCTCTGTTTGCGAGCGTACTCGCCGGCATACCTTTGAGTGCGGAATCGCAGAACGCGACGAGCGCCCCGGCCGCGGCAGACGCGCAGGATGCGTCGCAAAATTCTTCAAACGCCACCGACGATTGCCTTCGCGCCCCGAAGGGCTCAGCGCCCGAGGGGCAGCACTGGTACTATCGCGTCGAACGCGGCACCAAGCGGCAGTGCTGGTATCTGCGCGAGGAAGGCGCGAAAACGGCCCAGAGCGCGCAGGCGACGCAAAGCGCGCCGGCGACGCAGAGCGCGCCGGCCGCACCGGCGACCTCACCTGCGCAGAAGGCCGACAAACCCGCGCCGCGCTCGGTGCAGGACGCGCACGCCGAACTCACGGCACAGACCGCTGCTGCTGCAACACCCGACACGACCGCATCGATCCCGGCGCCGAGCGCACCCAGCACCCCGCCCACAACGCTTCAGCGTCCGGTCACGGTGGCCGATGCCGGTGCAGGCCAGCCGACCGTCGATGCGCGCTGGCCCGACCCGAGCGCGGCCCCCCCGCCTGCTCCGCAAGCCGCGCCCGCGCCGAAACTCGCCGATGCGCGGCCCGCGCCCAAACCGCAGGTTTCGCCTCCAGCCGGCACGATGACGCTCGCCTCGGCCGATGCCCCGGCCGAGAAGCCGACTGGTTCGCTCCAGACTCTGCTGCTCGTCATCGGCGGCGCGCTGGCGCTCGCCGGCATCACCGGCAGCGTCATCTATCGCTTCGCCGGCTCGCGCAGGCGCGTCCAGCCTGAAGGCGGACGCCGCCGTGTCAACTGGGAGCCCGCGCACGACGACAGGAGCCGCGCGCCGTGGATCGATGCGACCGCAACTGCCGCCCCACGCGTGCAGCGGCCGCGCCCTGTAGATTTCGGCGCCGCGCTGGCCACGGCGGCCAACGCCAATGGCAAGACCGCCAATGGCAAGACCTACGGCGCGTCCACACCGCACGTGGAGCAACCTCTCGAGGATGCAACGACCGAGTTCGAAGAGCTGGTCCCTGAGGACCTGGACCGCAAGGACCTGCACATCGCACCGGCGGCGGAAACCGCCGAGCCGCATGTCCCAGCCGTCGATGCAGATGCGGATGACAGCGACAACAGCGATGCCGACGCGGTCGATATCGATGCGATCACCGCGATCCTGGAACGTTTGGCGAAGGAAGGTCCGCGGCTGGCGCCGTCTAGCCCTGAAGCTGACCTTGCAGACCTCGTACAAAGCCAACGACGCCAATCCGCCGCTCGCGCTTGAGGCGCTCGGCCTTCAGGATCGACTGCACCTCGGAGAAGGCCTCATCGACGTCGTGGTTGATGACGATGTAATCGTACTCGGCCCAGTGGCTCATCTCGTGGCTGGCGCGGCTCATCCGCTTGCGGATCACCTCGTCGGAATCCTGCGCGCGCGAGCGCAGGCGCTTCTCCAGATCGGCGGCCGACGGCGGCAGGATGAAGACGCTGACGACGTCGGCGCGCGCCTTCTCACGTAATTGCTGCGTGCCCTGCCAGTCGATGTCGAACAGCACGTCCTGCCCCGCCGACAGCGCCGCCTCGACCGGTGCGCGCGGCGTGCCGTAGCGGTTGTCGAACACGGTTGCCCATTCCAAGAGCTCGTCGCCCTTCACCATCGCCTCGAAGCTCGGCTTGTCGACGAACAGGTAGTCACGGCCATCGACCTCGCCGGGCCGCTTCGCGCGCGTGGTCGCGGAGACTGACATCTTCAGTCCAGGCATCCGCTCGATCAACAGGCGCGACAGCGTCGTCTTGCCCGCGCCGGAGGGTGAGGACAACACGAACATCAGTCCGCGCCGCTCGACACCATCAGTTCCGTGACCGCCCGTCGTCATCGATCACTCCAGATTCTGGACCTGCTCGCGGAACTGTTCGACCACATTCTTCAAGGCGAGCCCCGTGTTGGTCAGCTCGATGTCGTTCGACTTCGAGCAGCAGGTATTGACCTCGCGGTGAAACTCCTGCGCCAGGAAATCCAGCTTGCGCCCGATCGGGCCGCCCTTGCCGATCAACTCGCGCGCCTGTGCGATGTGGGAGGCGATGCGGTCGAGCTCCTCGCGGATGTCGGCCTTGGTTGCGATCAGGATCGCTTCCTGCATCAAACGATCGGAATCGAAGCGATCGGAGGTGTCGAGCAGCGTCGCGATCTGCTCGGCGAGTTTTGCCTTGATCGCCTCCGGCTTGCGGCCGGGCGCGGCTTCCGCCTTCTTCGCGAGCGCTTCGATCTCGTCCACGCGCTGTGTCAGGATCTGGCCAAGCGAGGTGCCCTCGCGCTTGCGCATGTCGACGAGCTCGGCGAGCGCCTTGTCGAAGGCTTCGGCCGCGGCGGTGCGCGCCGCCTTGTCCTCTTCCTCGTTGCCTTCTGGCTCGGCGACCTCGATGACGCCCTTGATGGCCAAAAGGCCGTCGATGCTCGGCGCCACCGCGTCGACCTTGCCGGCGATCTGCGAGGCCGCCTTCAGCACGGCCGAGAGCACGTCCTCATTGATCCGCACGGTCGCCACGGCGTTCGCGCGCTTGACGTTGAGATTGGCGTAGACCGTGCCGCGCGACAAAACCTCCCCGGCGCGTTTCTTGGCGTGGGCCTCGAGCTCGTCAAAGCCCTGCGGCAGCCGCACGCGCAGGTCAAAGCCCTTGGCATTGACCGACTTCAATTCCCATTCGAACGTATACGGCCCGCTTGCACCGTGGCTTCGGGCAAAGCCGGTCATGGACGACAGCGCCATCGAGTGAACTTCTCCGCACAGATGAGATTCGCAAAGGCCATCAAGGCACGCGAATCTTAAGACCATTTTGCCGCAAAGTGGAATCCGTAACCACCGCAGGTCGGGGTTGCGGCCTAAAGCGTGATGAGATCAGGATGAATCGTCATCGCGCCTTAGGTTGTTGTTTGAGCATGATCTTTTCGGAAAACCGTTCCACACTTTGCGCTAACGCGGCCCTTCGGGTCCGGATCATGCTCTAGCGCTGGATAACCTGCGGCGAGGGTTGCACCGCCCCCTGGCGGGCCGGCGCAGGATTGGCCGGGCGCGGCGCCGGCGGCTTCTTCTGCTGGGCCGGCTTGGGCGGCGTGGTTGCGGTCGGCGCCGTGTCGACGCCGGCAGGCGCGGCGGCAGCCGGTGCCTGGGCATCGTCGGCAGGCTCGACGGTGTCGTTCTGGATCTGCTTCTCCATCGCCCGGAGCTTGGCGACGTTCTTCTGGTGCGCGTCGTAGGTTTCGGTGAAGGCGTGGCCGCCGGTGCCATCGGCGACAAAATAGAGGTCGCGGGTGCGGGCGGGATTGGCGGCAGCCTCCAGCGAGGCGCGGCCGGGGTTGGAGATCGGCCCCGGCGGCAGCCCGTCGATGACATAGGTGTTATAGGGCGAGGGCTGGGTGATCTCGCTGCGCTTGATCGGGCGGCCCAGCGTGCCCTTGCCGCCGACGAGACCGTAGATGATGGTCGGATCGGACTGCAGCTTGATCTTCTGCTTCAAACGATTGACGAACACGGCCGCGACTCGGCTGCGCTCGTCGGGCTTGCCGGTCTCCTTCTCGACGATCGAGGCGAGCGTCACCAGTTGCTCGGGCGTCTTGATCGGAATGTCCTGGCTGCGGCGCTCCCAGATCTCGGCGAGCACGCGCTTGTGCGCCTGTTGCATGCGCTGGACCACCTGCTCGCGCGTGGTGCCGCGCGGGAATTTATAGGTCTCCGGCAGCAGCGTGCCCTCACGCGGCAATTCGCGCACGCTGCCGGTGAAGATGTCGTTGTCCGACAGCCGCGCCACGATCTGCTCGGAGGTCAGGCCTTCGGGAATCGTCACCGCATGCTGCACCACCTTGCCTTCGACGATGGTGGCGATGACGTCGCGCAACGAAGCGTTCTTCTGGAAAGAATATTCGCCGGGCTTCAGGTCCGAGCTCGCCTTCAGCGCAAAGACGCTGGCGATGAAGACCCAGGGATTGACGTCGGTGACGCCTTCCCTGTTCAGGACGTCGGCAATATCGCGCTTGCCCGCGCGCGAGGGGATATTGACGATCTTGTCTTCCTGGAGCGGCCCGGCCGCCTCAAGAACCTGCCGGCCGTAATAGTAGACCGCGCCTGCCCCGAGCATCGCGATCAGGAGGATGGTGATGATGGCGTTGCCGACCACCACGAAGGGATTGCGCGCGCGGTCCGACCGCTTCGGCGGCGGCGGCACCTGTTCAGGCTCCAGCGCAGCGCGCGGGCTTCGGGGCGAAATGGGCGGCCTTTCACTCATCGAAAACCTGAATCCTGCCGGTTCAATCGCAGCCTGACGATCGTCTGCCCGGCTAATAGCACACGCCCGCAACTATGACTTATCGCCGAATACGGCAAAACGGTGAATTCGTCTGAAACCCAAGCTAATCGGCCAGCCGCCTGACGATCACCGATGCGTTGGTACCGCCAAAACCGAAAGAATTCGACAACGCCACGTTGATCTCGCGCTTCTTCGCCGCCTGAGGCACGAGATCGATCGCGGTCTCGACCGACGGGTGCTCGAGGTTGATGGTGGGCGGCGCGATGTTATCGCGAATCGCGAGCATGGCGAAAATCGCCTCGATCGCACCCGCCGCACCGAGGAGATGCCCGGTCGAGGATTTGGTCGAGGACATCGCGACCTTGGACGCCGCGTTGCCGAGCAGCCGCTCCACCGCGCCGAGCTCGATCTCGTCGCCGAGCGGCGTCGAGGTGCCATGCGCGTTGATGTAGTCGAGATCGGCCGGCGTCAGCCCGGCGCGCTTCAACGCGGCCGACATGCTGCGGAAGCCGCCGTCTCCGTCCGGAGATGGGGAGGTGATGTGATAGGCATCGCCGGACAGGCCGTAGCCGATCACCTCGGCGTAGATCTTCGCGCCGCGGCCCCTCGCATGCTCGAGCTCTTCGAGGATCACGACGCCAGCGCCTTCGCCCATCACGAAGCCATCGCGATCCTTGTCATAGGGGCGCGAGGCCTTCTCGGGTGTCTCGTTGAATCCGGTGGACAACGCACGCGCCGCGTTGAAGCCGGCGATGCCGATGCGGCTGATCGGCGATTCCGCGCCGCCGGCGACCATCACGTCGGCATCGCCCAGTGCGATCAGACGGGCGGCATCACCGATCGCATGCGCGCCGGTCGAACAGGCCGTGACCACGGAATGGTTCGGCCCTTTCAGCCCATGCTCGATCGAGACATAGCCGGAGGTGAGATTGATCAGCCGGCCTGGAATGAAGAACGGCGAGACCCGGCGCGGCCCGCGCTCCTTCAGCAGGATTGCAGTCTCCGCGATGCCGTTGAGGCCGCCGATGCCGGAGCCGATCAGGGTGCCGGTCGCGCACTTGTCCTCTTCGCTCTCAGGATGCCAGTTGGCATCATTGAGAGCCTGCGTCGCCGCCGACACGGCAAAGATGATGAAATCGTCGACCTTGCGCTGGTCCTTCGGCTCCATCCACTGGTCGGCATTGAAAGTGCCGTTCGAACCGTCGCCGCGCGGCACGACGCAGGCGATCTTGGTCTGCAGATCGGAGACGTCGAACGTCTCGATCTTGCGCGCCCCGCTCTCGCCGTTAAGGATACGCTGCCAGGTCGGCTCGACACCGCAGCCGAGTGGCGACACCATGCCGAGGCCCGTGACGACAACTCGTCTCATATCCCAAAACTCCGGTTCTCAAGGAATCGCGGCCGATAACAAGAAACCGGTGGACCGCTGGCACGATCCGTCCGGTTTCGTCGTTCGACCGCGGATTTTGGAGCCTTAGCTCTTCGCGTTCTTCTCGAGAAACTTGGTCGCGTCGCCGACGGTGAGAATCGTTTCCGCGGCGTCGTCCGGAATCTCGCAACCGAACTCTTCCTCGAACGCCATCACCAGCTCGACGGTGTCCAGACTGTCGGCGCCGAGGTCATCAATGAAGCTCGCGCTGTCGATAACCTTCTCGGGCTCAACACCAAGGTGTTCGACCACGATCTTCTTAACCCGTTCGCCAATGTCACTCATTGCTTAACCTCGTGTTGTTCCCTGTAGACCCGACCCCCCGGGACGATACGAGCCGTCGTGGTCGTTTTACTGCCTTTGCGTACGAACTTGATTTGGCCCCATCCTAGCCGATGCAGGGCCCGGCGAACGACGGCCAAGGCTCCGCATCGCCAATATACAGGGTTTCAAAAACCTGCAATGGCGTTCTTTGCCCATCCGTTGAAGGTCCGGTTATCATACTCCAATTGCCTTGACTACAAGCCTCAATTCGCTTCGGAAACGGCCGTTTGCCGCATCCGGTCCGCCCGGCCTTCCGCCGGCCGGATTACGTTCAGATCATGGCCATGCCACCGTTGACGTGGATGGTCTGGCCGGTGACGTAGCCTGCTTCGTTGGAGCTCAGATAGACCGCAGCTGCAGCAATATCCTCCGGCGTTCCCAGCCGGGCGGCCGGAACCTTGGTCAGAATCGTCTCGCGCTGCTTGTCGTTGAGCGCATCGGTCATCGGCGTCTTGATGAAGCCCGGCGCGATGCAATTCGCGGTCACCCCGCGCTTGGCGTATTCGGCGCCGAGCGTCTTGATCATGCCGATCAGGCCCGCCTTCGACGCGGTGTAATTGCCCTGGCCGGGATTGCCGGTGACGCCGACCACCGAGGTGATCGCGATGATGCGGCCGAACCGCTTGCGCATCATCAGCTTGGTCGCGGCGCGCGCGAGGCGGAAGGTCGCGGTGAGGTTGACGTTGATGACCTCCTCCCAGTCCTCGTCGCGAAGCTGCACGAAAAGATTGTCGCGCGTGATACCGGCATTGGCGACGAGGATGTCGACCTGGCCCATCGCAGCTTCCGCGGCGGGCACCAGCGCCTCGACCTCGTCAGCCTTGGAGAGATTGCACGGCAGCACGTGCACGCGCTCGCCGAGCTTGCCGGCGAGCTCGTCCAGCACCTCTTTCCGCGTCCCCGAAATCGCAACCGTGGCGCCCTGCGCATGCAGCGCCAGCGCGATCGCGCCGCCGATGCCCCCGGTCGCGCCGGTGACGAGCGCCTTCCTGCCAGTCAGATCGAACATCGATAGCTCCTCACCCCTGCTTCGCGGCAGCCAAGGCGTCTTTGGCCGCGGCAATATCGTTCGGCCCGCCGACGGCCAAACCGACGGCCCCGTCGGCGATGCGCTTGACGAGACCCGTCAGCACCTTGCCTGCGCCGATCTCGAAGAAACGCGTCACGCCCTGACCAGCCATATAGGAAACCGACTCACGCCAGCGCACCGTGCCGGTGACCTGCTCGACCAGACGGCGGCGGATCTCGTCGGGATCGGTGATGGCGCTCGCCAGCACGTTGGAGACCAGGGGCGCTGCGGGCGCCTTGATCGTGACCTTGGACAGCGCTTCGGCCATGGCATCGGCGGCCGGCTGCATCAGCTTGCAATGGAACGGCGCGGATACCGGCAGCAGCATCGCGCGCTTGGCGCCCTTGCCCTTGGCGATCTCGACGGCGCGATCGACCGCCGCCTTGTCGCCGGAGACCACCACCTGACCGCCGCCATTGTCATTGGCAGCCTGACAGACCTGCCCCTGCGCCGCCTCTTGGGCGACCTCCATGGCCGCCTCGTAGTCGAGGCCGAGCAGCGCGGCCATCGCGCCAGCGCCGACCGGGACGGCCTTTTGCATTGCCAAACCGCGGGTGCGCAGCAGCCGCGCGGTATCGGAAATCGTCAGGCTTCCGGCCGCAGCCAGCGCCGAATATTCGCCGAGCGAGTGCCCGGCGACGAACGCCGCATCCCGCCCCACGGAAAATCCGGCCTCGGCCTCCAGCACACGCAAGGTGGCGAGCGAGACCGCCATCAAGGCAGGCTGGGCGTTTTCGGTGAGTTGGAGGGTCTCCGCCGGGCCATCCCAGATGGTCGCAGTGAGCTTTTCCCCAAGCGCGGCGTCGACCTCGTCGAACACGGCGCGGGCCGCAGGAAAGGCTTCCGCCAGGGCCTTGCCCATACCGACCGCCTGGGACCCCTGCCCCGGAAATGTGAATGCTGCCGTCATCGGCGCTCCCTGGCTTGCTGAGCCTCGTCAGGATCGGGCGGCCATTCTACGCCGGGGCGTGGGCCGTTGTTCCCGATCATGCTCCAAAGGGGGCCGTAGACACTGACCGGGGCCGAAATGTCAAGCCGCGACGACGTCCTGGATGGGGATCGCTGACAGATTACGCCCACCGGCCGGGTCAAGTCCCTCCCGGCCCGCCACGCGGTCGTGGGCTGCCCATGCAGGCAAAACGTTTACGCTGTCGGGAACTCGACGGTGCATTTTAAGTCCCTTTAAATACCCACTGCCGAAATTGCGGCCATGGCATCCGTCGCTACACTGATATCGACAGCTTCCTCCGCTGCCGCACGAGTTCGGCTGTGGTGGCACAGCTGCGTCGACTGGTTGCTCAGCGGCCCGACCTCTCAGTTCGACGACATCCGGAACGAGTTTCTTCAGCAGAGGACGAAAAAGACCAAGACGCTCCTGGTGGCGGTCCTGGCGTCCCTGCTGGTCGCATCGCTCGCCGCGGCTCTGACCGGCGCTGCATGGGCTTATGCCTGGGTACTGGCGGAAATCGTCCTGGGCTGCACCCGAATCTGCCTGATGACGAAGGCCTCCGCGCGGGCAAAAGCCAACGGGCCAGGCGCCGCGAGCGGCACTCCGGTCTGGGTCGGCCTGCTATCGGTGATCGCAATTTCCGCGGGCTGCTATCAATGCGTCGCATCGGGACAGCTGCCGCTGGTCCTGACTGCGGGCGTCGGCCTCGCCAACCTGACCGGTGGAATTGCCTCGGGCAACGCCGGGACGCCGCGTTATGGAATCCTCATGATCTGCATCCTGACGCTGCCCTTTGCGGTGGCCACGATGCTGTCGCCGATCCCCTTCCTGTTCATCGTCGGCCTGCAAACGCCGGTCTATACTGCGGGGATGATTTTCCTGCTGCTTGAAAATCACAAGATCCTGCTCAACCTGCATCGCTCCGAGCGCAACAATCGTCAGATGGCGCACCACGACCTGCTCACCGGTCTTCCCAATCGCGCCCTGAACCGGAAGCTGTTTTCGAAACTGCTTGACGGCCCATGGCCGGAGGTCGCGTCACGATCAGCCGCGAAGCTCACCGTGTTTTGCGTCGATCTCGACAACTTCAAGGGCGTCAATGACCGGCTCGGACATGCGGCCGGCGACGCCGTCCTCGTCGCCGTCGCAGATCGCCTGCGCGCCAGCGTGCGTGAGGCCGATGTCGTGTGCCGCGTTGGTGGCGACGAATTCGTGATCCTGCTGCCCGACATCACGGACACCGAGGCCGCCGACATTGCCCGGCGGATCATCGCGCGGGTCTCGGAGCCGTTCGAGTTTGCGCCCACTGCGCGTGTCGGAGCCAGCATCGGCCTGGCATCCGCGCCGCGCGACGGCGTGACCGCGGACGAATTGCTGAGCGCGGCCGACCGCGCGATGTACGAGGCCAAGCGTCGCGGCAAGGGCGATTTCGTGATCCACGCCTCCGGCGTCGAAGAAATCACCGAAGAGGTGCCGCTTGTCCCCGCGGTGCAAAGCGTCGCGCTGGCCGACTAGAACCCGCCGGCCTTCTGATCCGCGCCGACTTCGGCACCCGCCCGTGCGCGGCGAACGCTGCTGACCAATTGCCCGGGACGATCATCGCGGTTTGGCTTGGCGGTGGCCAATCGCAACACGGCGAGATAGTTCGGCTGCACCTCCATGCGGTCAGCATGCCGGCTCTCGCTCAGCAGGCGATGCACCTTGGGCAAATTGTAGCAGGGCACGTAGAACAAGAGGTGATGCTCGAGATGATAGTTCACGTAATAGGGCGCGATGAACAGGCGCTCGAGAAAATTGGCATGCGTGGTGCGCGTGTTGCGCAAGGGATCGTGGCTGTCGGGAACGACCGCATGCTCGGCGATGTTACGGATGCGGGTGATGACCATCTGCCAGGTCAAAAGCGGCACCAGCCATAGCAGCGGATAGGCCCACCACACGCCGGCGGCCGCGAGCACTGCAAACAGAAGCGCATTCGTGACGCATTGCGGCCCGAGCTTCTCCGAGAAATGCGCCGCGCGCTGCGACCACGGCCAATCCTTCGAACCGAGCGCATTGAGCAGTTGTGCCTTACGCTGCTGGTAGCCGGTCTGTCCGGTGAGATCACGGATGAACTTGCGGCGGTAACTCAGCCTGGTGATCGGGAACGGCGCCGACAGCACGAGATCGGGATCATCCTCTTGTTGCGTGCGCGCATGGTGCTGCAAATGATAGCGCCGATAGCTGCGCGTCTCGGCGAAGACCGGATAGGCGCAGAACCACTGGCTCAGCGCCAGATTGGTCTTTTCATCCGGCGACAGGCAGCCATGCGCGCCGTCATGCATGAGGATCGCGAGGCCCAGCTGACGCGAGCCGATGATGCCGACCGCGAGAACATAGGTCAGCGGATTCGGCCACCACGCCACCAGTGCGATCGCACCCGCGATCAGCGCCCAGGCGTGCGCGATCAGTGCCACGCCCTTCCAGGTGACGCGCTCGCGCACGTTGACGAGCTGGTCCTCGGTCAGGAAATCGCGGGCACGCATGCGAAGCGCGGTCATGGCCTAACCCTCCCCGTCCGATGGTGTTGATGCGCCGCGATCCCCGACGAGCCGCAGGCGCGCCGCATCGCCTGCCGATTTCGCCTGCTCGCCCAGCACGCGCAGCATCTCTGCGCACAGCTCATCAGGCGAGCGGCCCATCGCGTAGCCTTCCACGATGACGCCAATCGCCACCGCCCAGAACCTGCGCGAGCTCTCGTCGGGCGCGCGCAACGTCCGCCAGCCATGGCGCGCGACCTGGGCGCCATAGGCGCGCGCGCCCTCGGTGTGCAGGCGTTCGATGGTGCGCTCGACCAGCGGCGCGAGATCCTGTCGCCGCCGTGTCAACGTCAGCGCTTCGGCGAAGAAGGCCACCGAATCGGTCGCCGTGACCGTCTGCGCGAGCGCACGCGTGTAGGCCTCTGGCGTGTGCGCCTTCAGTGCCGCCTGCTCGGTGGCGCGCGCCAGATATAGGAGATCGCGGCAGGCGCATTCGACGAACAGCGCCTCCTTGGTGCGGAAGTAATAGGTGATCTGGCTCGGAAACGCGTTCGCGGCCGTCGCGATGTCGGAAATCGATGTCCCGGAAAGCCCCTGCTCCCTAAACAACGGACTGGCCGCATCGAGGAGCAGCGAGCGCATCTTGCGCCCCGCAGAACGGGTGGCCCGGACAGCATGCTTTGGGTCGCCCCGAGGCGCTTCCACCGGACCTTTGACGGATTTGGCCATCGGCTCCTCTCGTCATTTATTTGTATGCTATACAAACAAATAAATCAAGCCAGAGGAAGGTGCAGCTTTGGAATGCCCTGGAATCGAAAGGGGCCGCTCCTGAGCGGCCCCTTGCCGGTAAAAATGGTTTCGAGATGAAATTCAGCCCCGGCAATTAGAAGCCTACAACTTTCCATAAAATCTGTGGATTCCGTACAAGCGCGGTGTTCCCGCCCCGGAACCGCTACAATCGTGTTGGCTACGCGCGTCTCCAAAACCTGCGTGCCAAACCTTGCCAAGCCGGCCAAAATCCGTATAAAGCGCGCCATCCGCAGACCCCGGCCGGGAGCTGAACGGACGGTCTCAGCAAATTCACTTGTTGATTTTGATGTGGCAGGGCCAGTCGGCCCGTCGTCCCGTGTTTCCGCCTTCTGAGCTTAATCCCAGAGTCCTTTCCGAAGGCCTCTTAAGGGCTTGACGCCGGGTGAAGCGCCAACATGAGGAAAGGACTTCCATGCCTCTTTACGAGCATGTTTTTCTCGCGCGTCAGGACGCGAGCCCGCAGCAGGTTGAAGAGTTGACGACCCAGATGACCGGGATCGTCGAGGGTCTCGGCGGCAAGGTCACCAAGACCGAGAACTGGGGCGTGCGCTCCCTCACCTACCGCATGAACAAGAATCGCAAGGCGCACTTCGTGCTGCTCAACATCGACGCGCCGTCCGCGGCGATCGCCGAGATCGAGCGCCAGGAGCGCATCAGCGAAGACGTGATCCGCTATCTCAGCGTCCGCGTCGAGGAGCTGGAGGAAGGTCCCTCCGCGATGATGCGCAAGGCTGACCGTGATCGCGAGCGCGATGACCGCGGTGGTGGATTCCGCGGCGAGCGTGAAGGCGGCTTCCGCGGCGACCGCGAAGGCGGCTTCCGTGGTGACCGCGGCCCGCGCCGTCCGCGCGACGAAGCTGAAACGACGGATGGGGAGTAAGAACAATGGCTGAAGCTGGTGCACGCCGTCCGTTTTTCCGTCGCCGCAAGAGCTGCCCGTTCACGGGGGCCAACGCGCCGAAGATCGACTACAAGGATTCCAAGCTGCTGATGCGTTACGTCTCCGAGCGCGGCAAGATCGTGCCGAGCCGCATCACGGCCGTGTCCGCCAAGAAGCAGCGTGAGCTCGCCCGCGCCATCAAGCGCGCGCGGTTCCTCGGCCTCTTGCCCTACGTGATCCGCTAAACGACGTTTCGACCGGCGGCCCTAAGGCCGCCGGTCGTATCATTCAAACTCATAAGGCTTCCGGGTCGTCCGGTCGCCGATGGTTGGGGCGAAATGCCTCTAACCGCTCGAAGGGAGCGGGACAGCTGATGATGGCACTCGTACTCATTGCCCTGATCGCCGGCGCTGCGTCGGCCCTGATGTTCGCCTCGATCGTCTCGGGCGCGCTGATCTCGCTCGTCCTGTTCTACCTCTCGCCTTTGCCGCTGATGGTTGCCGCGATCGGCTGGGGACCGCTTTGTGCGAGCCTTGGCGGCATCGCCGCCGCGACCGGCCTCGGCGCGATTTTCGGCCTGCCGTACTGCCTCGCCTTCGTCGTCACGGTCGCGCTGCCGGCCTGGTGGCTCGGCCATCTCGTGCTGCTCGGCCGTCATACTACGCCTGCCGTGATCACCGCGGGCGCAGAGCCGCCGGCCGAACCTGAGATCGAATGGTACCCGGTCGGGCGCATCCTGCTCTGGATTGCGGGCTTTGCCGCGCTGATCACGATCGCGGCGCTGCTCACGCTCGGCAGCGATGCCGAGGGCATCGCGACCTCGCTGCGCCGCGGCTTGATGCGCATCCTCCGCTCGGCCGATCCGCAAGTCTCCGGCGATACCGACCAGTTCATCGATGCGCTGGCGACCGTCGCACCGGCCGTTGCCACCATCGTGTCGATGATGACGCTCACCCTCAACCTCTGGCTCTCGGCCAAGGTGACCGCGACGTCGGGACGGCTGCGCCGTCCCTGGCCCGCGCTGATGACCGCCGAGCTGCCGTCGATGACGCTCGCCGTACTGTGCATCGCCATCGCCTTCTGCTTCGCCGGCGGGCTGATCGCACTCGCCGCGCAGATCATCACGGCGGCCCTGATGATGGCCTACGCGCTGACCGGGTTCGCCGTGCTGCACACGCTGACGCTTGCGCTGAAGAGCCGCGCCTTCTGGCTCGGCTCGACTTACGCCGTCGTCGTTGTGCTCGGATGGCCCGTGATCGCGATGATCGTACTCGGGCTTGCCGATGCCGTCTTCGGTTTCCGCGAGCGCTTCCTGCGCAACCGGCCACCGCCACTGCCGACCCCTTAAGTTCAACCCGAAGATCCAACTCACATCACTTCAAAAGGAGAACGATTATGGAAGTCATTTTGCTGGAACGCGTGGCCAAGCTCGGCCAGATGGGCGAAGTCGTGAAGGTTCGCGACGGCTATGCCCGCAATTTCCTGCTCAAGCGCGGCAAGGCGCTGCGCGCCACCAACGACAACCGCGCCAAGTATGACGGCATGAAAGCCGAGCTCGAGGCGCGCAATCTCAAGGCCAAGGGCGAGGCGTCCAAGGTCGCCGAGAAGATCGAAGGCAAGAACATCACCGTGATCCGTCAGGCCTCCGAAGCCGGCCAGCTGTTCGGCTCGGTCACCGTGCGCGACATCGTGCTGGCGTTCGAAGCGGACGGCATCTCGCTCGCCCGCCCGCAGGTTCAGCTCGACGCGCCGATCAAGACCATCGGCAAGCACACCATCACCATCGCCGTCCACCCGGAGGTCGAGATCGAGGTCACCGTGACGGTTGCGCGCAGCCAGGAAGAAGCCGAGCGCATCAACCGCGGCGAGGACATCTCGACCCGCAACGAGGATCGCGACGCGGCCGCCGAGGCGATCGCCGCCGCCGGCGAGTTCTTCGATCCGGAAGCCCAGCACGACGATGTCGCGCCGGCACCGGCCGCGGAAGCGACCGAGCAGTAAGCCTCGCGCTCACACGACAGACGGAAGCCCGGCTGCCTATGCGGCCGGGCTTTTCGTTTCGGCGGCAACGTCCGCGCTCAGCTTCGCGATCGAGGCCAGCGCGGTCGCGGTATGCGCTTCTCAGTCAGGACGACGCGGAGGCCGCAATGAGCAGCCTCCGATGCGATGACGAGATGAAAGTCTCTTTAGCGGGAGATCGGCGGGACCGGCGAGCCGGAGGGCTCGGCCGCAGCCGGCGCATCCTGCGGCTTGGCCGCCGCCGGCGCAGAGGCGCCGTTGCCGTTTGAAGAGGCATCGGCGGGCTTCGCCGCGGTGTCCGCCGGCTTCTGCTCAGGCGCAGCCTCGGCCGGTTTTGCAGCGGAGAGCGGAGCCGGCGTCACCTCCGGCACGGGATCGGGCCGCAGCGCGGGAGTCTGGCTGGTCGAAGGTTCGACCTTGGCGCTCTCAGGCTTATCGGCCGGCTTCTCCGCCGGTTTGTCCTTGGCGCTGTCGGGCTTGGCTTCGGTATCGACCTTGGCGCTGTCGTTCTTGGTATCGTTCTTGGAATCGTTCTTGGGTTCGCTCTTCTTGTCCGTGGTCGGCGATTCGGCGGCGGCAGGCATTTCCTTGGGCGTTTCGCCCTTGGGCGTCTCGGCCTTCGGGGCTTCCTCGGGCTCGGGCTTGCCGCGCTTGCTCATGCGCTGCTTGGACTTGCGCCCCTCGGGACCGCGCTCATTGGTCGCCTGGCCATCGGGCCTGGCACCATCCTTCGTACCATCCTTGGCCCCCTCTTCGCTCGGCCGCGCCATCCGCCTCGAACCGGCACGTCCGGTCTCGGACACGGGAGCGCCCTCGCCCTCCGGTTTCGCCGCGTCCTGATGCTGACGCCGGCTGGGATGCTCGGGCTGTTGCGTGGCGCTGGAATTGGCTTCTTTCTCCTTGCCGCCGTCCTTCTTGTCCTTGCCGTCCTTGGACTGGTAGCGCGTGTCGGTCGCACCGTTGGAGACGAGGTAGGAGGACAGGACGCCCGCCATGTCGGAACTCGTGGTGTAATGCTGGCGCAAGAAGCCCGGCAGCGAGCCCGCCGGCACCGACTTGAGCAGTCCCCGCGGCGACTTATGACAGGCGTTACAGGTCTGGGCGAAGATCTGGGACGGACTCTTACCGGCCTCGAGATTCGTCGCCTGCGCAAACGCAGCCTCTGGAGCGCCAAGGCCAATCAGAAGCAACACCGTCGCGAGGTTGAGCGCTCGGCTCGACATCCCGTCATCTCCATTGAAAATACGCAAGAAGGCCAGCCGGCGCCGGCGGCGGGTCACCTTTTAGCCGATTGCGCTGCAATTGGAAGCACGCTCGTGACGCAAGGATGTGATCGCGCGTTTTGCGAACATCGGCTTTGAACACAACGCAATAGCAGGTCGGGAACGTGCTGATTACGTTCCCATGCAAATGCATAGGAACCAATGCAGTTCCGATGCGTCGGTGTGACGACGGGGGTTAGTCGCATCTTTTCGGGTTCGCTCGACAGGGTGGTTCTATGGACCGTTTGTTGCGCAGCTTCCTGACGAAGTTCATCCGCCACGGATCGATGACGGTGACGACCGCAAGTGGCGCAAAATTCACATGCGGCGACGGCTCCGGCCAACATGTGGCAGTCCGCTTCGCGACGACGGAGGCGCAGCGCAAGATCCTGCTCAATCCCGAGCTCGGGCTCGGCGAGGCTTATATGGACGGCGAGTTCGTCGTCGAGCAAGGCACGATTGCTGATGCCCTGGCGATCCTCCTGGATCAACCCGAAATATTGCCGCAGTGGGCCAAACCCCAGTGGCACCTGCGCTACCTGACGCGGCATTTGAAGCAGTTCAACCTGCGCACCCGTGCCAGGACCAATGTCGCCCATCACTACGATCTGGACGGCCGGCTCTATTCGCTCTTCCTCGACGCCGACAAGCAATATAGCTGCGCCTATTTCGAGACGCCGGACACCTCGCTCGACGACGCCCAGCTCGCCAAGAAGCGGCATCTCGCGGCAAAGCTCGTCATCAAACGCGGTCAGCGCGTGCTCGATATTGGCTCTGGCTGGGGCGGGCTCGGCCTCTACCTCGCCGAGATCGCAGGCGCCGACGTCACCGGCATCACGCTCTCGACCGAGCAGTTGCAGGTTGCGAATGCCCGCGCTGCCGAGAAGAGCCTGACCCGGTCGGCCCGGTTCCTGCTCCAGGACTATCGCGACATCGACGGTCCGTTCGACCGCATCGTTTCGGTCGGCATGTTCGAGCATGTCGGCGTCAAGTTCTACGATACCTATTTCGAGCGCTGCGCCGAGCTCCTCGCCGAGGAAGGCGTCATGCTGCTGCATTCGATCGGCCGTTCGCAGGGGCCGGACTCCACCAATCCCTGGATCGCCAAATACATCTTCCCCGGTGGCTATATCCCGGCGCTGTCCGAGGTGCTGCCCGCAATCGAGCGCGCAGGGCTCCTCGTCTGCGACATCGAGATCCTCCGCCTCCACTATGCGGAGACGCTGAGGGCCTGGCGCGAACGCTTCATGGCGCGGCGAGAGGAAGCGGTGCAGCTCTACGACGAGCGCTTTGCGCTGATGTGGGAATTTTATCTGGCCGCCTGCGAGATGACCTTCCGCAAGCAGGGCATGATGAACTTCCAGATCCAGCTCACCAGACGCCAGGGCGTGGTCCCGGTGACCCGCGACTATATCGGGCATGAAGAGGCCCGGCTACGCGGCGTTGAAGGCGCCAGCAAGCCGAGGCTGAAGCTGGCGGGCGAATAATGAACAATAAGGGCTAGTGGCGCAGCCGTGAGGCTGGACAAAGCGTAGCCGGGAGCGCGAGCTGCGCTCGGAACTGCGCCAACGTCTCGGCCGGCAGCTTGGACCTCTCGGATTCGGGGCGGGAGGCGTCCTCCATGGCAGCAATCAGCGCCGACAGCCAGATCCGACTGCCCGCCTCGCTCTGCCAAGTCTGCAGCTCCTGCCGCATTGTCGCCTCGTCTCCTGACGGTCGCGGACCGGACCAATTCCTTACCCGCCGACCGGTTCCGGCCCTTGCCCGAAAGAATCCGGGGGTCTGTGATCTGCTTCACAAAGTGGCGGTCGGAATTGTCCTAGACCGTCCCCCATGAGCAAGAAGATCCAAACCTCCTTCGACGTGCAGGACGATCTCCGCACCGACTATGCCTTGATCGCCACCGGCGTTGCCGCCGCTCTGGTTGCGCTGGTCTACCTCCTGATCGTCTGAACAGTCGGCCGGCCAACGCGCCGCACGATACGCGCCTGCAAAATAGGTCTGCGCGCCGCCGTATAAGGTTCACATTATCCGGATTTTTCCGCGGGCCGGCCTGAGCGAGATCAAGGTGCCGAGGCCAATTCCGCAAAACATCAGTCAAGCATCGCGCATGCTGCGGCTGCTAATCATCCACCATTTTAAAGACCGGTTGATAGCGACCAGCTTTCGCTTCCGCTTTGCGTGTTGTCGGCGCTTTATCGCCGCCCCGCATCTCGCCGGAAAAGTTGCTAAGCACCTCCAACCATGGCCCTGACTGATTCGACCGTCCTGAAACTCGCGCCCGAGGCCGGAACCCCAGCCTACCGGAGCGCGCCGCACAATATCGAGGCGGAACAGAGCCTTCTGGGCGCGATTCTGGTCAACAACGACGCCTTCTACCGCGTCTCCGACTTCCTCGAGCCAAAGCACTTTTTCGAACCCCTGCACCAGACCATCTTCGAGACCGCCGGCAGCCTGATCCGGATGGGCAAGATCGCGACCCCGGTGACGCTGAAGACATTCCTGCCCGCCGATACCGACGTCGGCGGCATGACCATCGGGCAATATCTGGCTCGCCTCGCTGCGGAAGCGACCACGATTATCAACGCCCAGGACTATGGCCGCACCGTCTACGATCTGTCGTTGCGGCGCGACCTGATCGGCATCGGCGAGGACATGGTCAATGTGGCCTATGACGCGCCGGTCGACTTCGCACCGCGGGCGCAGATCGAGGATGCCGAGCGGCGCCTCTACGAGCTCGCCGAATCCGGCCGCTATGATGGCGGCTTCCAGAAGTTCTCGCAGGCGTTGGCGGTCGCCGTCGATCTCGCGGCAAAGGCATTCCAGCGCGACGGAAAGCTGTCCGGCATTTCCACGGGCATGCGCGACCTCGACACCAAGATGGGCGGCCTCCAGCACTCCGACCTCATCATCGTGGCCGGACGCCCGGGCATGGGCAAGACGTCGCTTGCGACCAACATCGCCTACAATGTCGCACGAGCCTACGTTCCGGAACTCCAGGCCGACGGCACCATGAAGGCCGCCAATGGCGGCGTAATCGGCTTCTTCTCCTGCGAAATGTCGGCCGACCAGCTTGCCACGCGTATCGTGGCCGAGCGCACCGGCGTTCCCTCCTCCCACATCCGCCGCGGCGGCATCTCGGAAGCCGATTTCGACAAGATCCGGGAGGTCTCGATCGAGCTGCAGTCGTTGCCGTTCTATGTCGACGCAACCGGCGGCCTGTCGATCGCGCAGCTCATGGCGCGCGCGCGCCGGCTGAAGCGCCAGAAGGGCCTCGATCTCCTCGTGATCGACTACATCCAGCTCCTGTCGGGCTCGGGCAAGCGCGCCAGCGACAGCCGCGTGCAGGAAATCACGGAGATCACGACCAGCCTGAAGGCGCTCGCCAAGGAGCTCAACGTTCCCGTCATCGCGCTGTCCCAGCTCTCGCGCCAGGTCGAATCCCGCGACGACAAGCGGCCGCAGCTGTCCGACTTGCGTGAATCCGGATCAATCGAGCAGGACGCCGACGTCGTGCTGTTCGTGTATCGCGAGGAATATTACCTCGCGATGAAGGAGCCACGCCCGGGCACACCTGAACACGAGAAGTGGCAGCTTGACATGGGTCTTGCGCACGGAAAGGCCGAAGTCATCATCGGCAAGCAGCGCCACGGCCCGACAGGCACCGTCGATCTGGCGTTCGAGGCCTCGGTCACGCGGTTCGGCGACCTCGCCCCTGACAGTCAGCTGCCGGAGCGCAGCAACAACGACTACTGAGTTCCTTGAACCAAACCAGCCTCTTGCGTAAAACGGCGCCGTGACAATCCCGTCGGACCCGAACATGATTCCGCAAAACGGCTTTCTCTCAACGGAGGCCAACCAGGCCGCGGCGCTTGCCGCGTATGGCGGCGTGCTCACCGTCGATCTCGACGCGATCGTCGCCAACTGGCGCAAGCTCGAGAAGACCGCGGTGCCGGCCGAATGCGCCGCCGTGATCAAGGCCGACGCCTATGGCTGCGGCACGGAGCCGGTGGCGCGCGCGCTGCACGGAGCGGGTTGCAAGACCTTCTTCGTCGCAACGATCGAGGAAGCGCGCATCGCCCGCGCGGCGGTGCCGACCGCGACGATCTATGTGCTCGGCGGCTATTTCCAGAACACCGGCGAGCACTACGCCAAGATCGATTGCCGTCCCGTGATCGGCGATCTCAACGAGCTCGCCGAATGGGATGTGTTCTGCCGCCGCACGGGCTGGACCGGCGGCGCGGCCATCCACATCGACACCGGCATGAACCGGCTTGGGCTGACGCTCCAGGAGGCGCAGGCGATCATCCCGCGCATCAATGCCGGCGATCACGGCATCACGCTGGTGATGAGCCATCTGGTCTCCGCCGAGCAGCTCAACAGTTCGGCGAACGCCAAGCAACTCGCAGCCTTCCGCACCATCGCAAGCGAATTCGCGGGCGTGCCCGCGGCGCTCGCCAATTCCTCCGGCATCTTCCTGGGCGCCCCGTTCCAGTTCGACCTGGTGCGGCCGGGCGCGGCGCTCTACGGCGTCAACCCGACGCCGGAGGCCGACAATCCGATGCAGCCGGTGGTCGATCTCAAGGCCCGCATCGTGCAGATCCGCACCATCGAGCGCGGCGAGACGGTCGGCTATGGCGGCACCTGGAGCGCGCGACGCCCCACGAAGCTCGCGATCATCGCGGTTGGCTATGCCGACGGCTATTTCCGCGCCGCCAGCTCCAATGACGGCACCCGCGGCGCCGAGGTGATCGTCGCCGGCAAGCGCTGTCCGGTCGCGGGCCGCGTCTCCATGGATCTGATCGCGATCGACATCACCGATCTGCCACCGAATGCCGTGCGACGCGGCCACATGGTGACGCTGCTCGGCGAAGGCATCACCGTCGACGAGCTCGCGCATCATTTCGGCACCATCGGATATGAGGTGCTGACGAGCCTCGGCCACCGGTATGCCCGAGTCTACAAGGGCGGCAATGTGCACGCGCCGGTTGAACAGCCGGCTCTCGCCCCGCCCGCGGAGGCGTCCGTCGCTGCGCCGCCGCCACTCGTGGAGCAGCCGGCAAGCCCGCCGCCACTGCCGACCTAGCCAACGGTCTCGTGCCCCGGACGCAGCGCAATGCGCCGCTCTTCGCGGCTAGTGCGCCTGCAGAGCCGGGGTCAGCATTTGTGGTGAGATGGGCCCCCGCTCTGCGCACCGCACTGGACGATGCTCCGCATCGCCAGGCGCGCTGCGCCGCGTCTGGGACACGAGACTTTACTTCTTCCTGCTGTCCAGTGCCTTCTTGCAGGTATCGCTGAGCTGGTCACGCTTGCCATTGAGGCATGCGACGATGCGGCCGCCGCCAGGCGCAATGCCGGCGCAGAATTTGTCATAATCCGCCTTGCAGGCGCCGCGCGGATCGGACGATTGTGCCAGCGCGGACCCGGAGAGCGCGACGGCGAATGCGATAACGGCGAAGTTCAACTTGGACATTGTCTCTCCGGTATGGGGCGTGAGGAGCCATCAGCTCTACATGAAGATTGCGACATTCAACATCAACAACATCAACCGTCGCCTGCCCAACCTGCTGCGCTGGCTGCACGGGGCGAATCCTGACGTCGTCGCACTGCAAGAATTGAAGGCCACTGATGGCGAATTTCCGGCCGCTGCAATCGAGAAAGCCGGCTACGGCGCGGTCTGGCGCGGGCAAAAGACGTGGAATGGCGTCGCCATTCTCGCGCGCAACGCCGAGCCCGTGTTGACCCGCGACCGCTTGCCGGGCGACGCTGACGACCTCGAGGCGCGCTACATCGAGGCAGCCGTGCGCGGCATCATCGTCACCAGCATCTATTTGCCGAACGGCAACCCGCAGCCCGGACCGAAATTCGACCACAAGCTCGACTGGTTCGCGCGCCTGAAACGCCACGCAAAAAGTTTGCTCAAGCAGGATCTGCCGGTCGTGCTCGCCGGCGATTACAACGTCGCGCCGACCGAGCTCGACATCTATCCAACGAGATCTTGGGACAAGGACGCCCTGATCCAGCCCAGGAGCCGCGCCGCGTTCAAATCACTCGTTGCGCAAGGCTGGTGCGATGCGCTCCGCACGCTGCATCCGGACAAGCGGATCTACACGTTCTGGGACTACAAACGAAACCGCTGGCCACGCGACGCCGGCTTGCGTCTCGATCACCTCTTGCTCAGCCCTGCCCTGGCCCCGCGCCTGACCAAGGCCGGCGTCGACAAGCAGATCCGTGGCGAAGACGGCGCGAGCGACCACGCGCCGGCATGGGTCGCGCTACGTTAGGTGCGTGCTCGCAAATCCGCTGGGCCGTTACTCGGGCAGCCCTGCTATTCGCAGGCCATCCGTCAACCTGGCGAGATCCTCGGCGCGGCGAAACGGCATTTGCTCCCCAAGATTCGAAAGACGGAGCATCGGATCGAGCTGACGCAGCCGGGCTAACGACATCTCAGGGCTCTCTGGCCGACCGCCGAGCGCGGCGCTGGCGACAATCATCCTTGCGGCCGGAAGGTAGCTGGGATGTTCCCGCGACGTCCGCTCCGCCCATGAGAGTGCGTCGTCATTTCTGCCGCAGGCAAAATGCGCATAGGAACCGACGCACCACCATGCGAAGGAGAAAACGTCGGAAGGGCTCAACTGCAGGGCGCGTTCGACGTTGGCCAGCGCAAGTTCGGGCTCGCCGCGCCAGACGTGAATCCATCCATGCAGACCCAAAGCGGCGGGAGAGTTCGGGTTGAGCGCCCGCGCGCGCGCAACCGCATCCGTTGCAACGTCGAGATCACCTTGAAGATAGGCCAGACCAAAACCGGCCGCAGTCAGGAATAGCGGATCATCCCTCCCGAGGTCGAGCGCGCGTCGAGCAAGTCGCGCACCTTCAGCGGATTCGGCCGCGTGATCGCTGAACCAACCGAACGACTTCGCCCAAGTGTAGCACTGCGAGGCGAACGCATAGCCCGCCGCTGACTCCGGGTCGAGCTGTATTTCCCGCCGAAAGATTTGCAGCGCTTCCGCGTTGGCCTCCCTGGTCAATCGTCTTTGTACTGCAAATCCGTGCATCAACCGCTCCCACGCCGTTGCCGCAGGCTTGCGTGTCGCGCGCCGGGTCTCGACCCGCAGGACGGCGGGCTCTATCGCACCGACCACGCTGGCCGTCACCTGGTCCTGCAGATCGAAAGCATGTTCCAGACCGCCGTCGAAGTGATCGGCCCAGACGTGCGTGCCCGTCGCCGTGTCGATGAGCTGACCGGTTATGCGAATACGATCCCCCGTCTTGCGCACGCTACCTTCCAGGATAAAGCGGACGTCGAGTTCGCGACCGATCTGCCTCACGTCGATGGCACGCCCCCGGTACGCGAAGCTCGAATTGCGGGCGACTACCGACAGCCACTGGAAGCCGGCCAGCCCAGTGATGATCTCCTCGACGATTCCATCCGTGAAATGGTCCTGCTCAGTATCGCCGCTCATGTTCTCGAACGGCAAAACCGCGATCGAGGGCCTGTCGGGCGGAAGGACAGCCTCCGTCGATCCCATGGGACGGACTGAGATCCCTGCCGCGCCCGAAGGCTGGCTCTCTTCGCGAACCGTGCCGACGAAACGAAAGCCCTTTCGTGGCAACGTCTTGATCAGGCGCTGCTCCTCGCCGGTATCGCCGATCGCACTTCTCGCAGCGTTGAGGCGAGTCGTCAGCGCCGCCTCGGATACGATACGTCCCTTCCAGATGGCGTTGACAACGTCCTCCTTGCTGACCACGCGCTCCCTGTTGCAGATCAAGTAATCGAGCAGATCGAAAACTTGAGGCGCTGTCGGCACCACATCAGCTCCGCGACGGAGCTCGCGCCGGTCGGTGTCGAACGCGTAGTGCTCGAACAAATAGCGCAAGGGACATTCCCTCGGTTGCCCTTCGAGGTCGCCACGGCACGGTCTGACGCGAAAGAATAAGCCGCCGGTAAGGAAAATGTAAGCCGCCTGTCAAGCGTGCCCCGCCATGTCCGGACATCCTAGACCGTGCGAAACGACGCCGGGAGGTACCCCGATGACAACGGCCTTCAACGCGTTCGAGCCACGGCGGAATTTTGTGACGGTGCGGCTCGGCCTCGCTGTCCTCGCCAATTGCCGCGATGCATTTTGCGAATGGCGCACACGCGCAAAGCTGTGCGCGAGGTTAGACGGTCTGAGTGACCGGGAGCTGCTCGATCTCGGTATCGGGCGTGGCGAGATCGACTACGTCTCCTCCAATCGCGCCTCCGACCCGCGCAGCGCCGTCGTCCCGCCGTGAGGAAGACCGCGCGCCCGGTTCAAAACGAACGGGCCGCAAAAGAGGCGTGTCATGCAGCAGAGAGAGTCTCACCCAAGTCAATTCGAACAAACCGCGATGCGCGCATTTCGCGTTCAGCCTGATTGGTACGAGCAATATTGGCTTAGACCGAACATGGCCTCGACTAAAGGAAGATGGCGCCGTTCGAGTGTCCTTCTACGTTCGGTCTTGTACGGAGCAATCGTATCCATGTTCTTCGTCTACTTTGGTCATTGAAGCCCAAAAATATCCTCCGCGCATTCTGCCCGTACCATCAGCCAACGATACGTGCCGTCACCACAAATTCTTACCGTCGATCACGTTCACGGGCACCGCATCGAGATCGTAGTCGTCGAACAGGCGCGCGTTGATCGCGACCTTGGGATTGTCGAAGTCGGGCTTGCCGGTCGACCAGTCCGGCGACTCCGAATAGGTGCCGCAGCCGCAGCTCGCACAGTAATGATGTTTGACGGTGCGACTACCCCATTGATAGGTCGCGACGTTCTCCTGCGGAGAGAGCAAGCGGAACTGCGCCGGCGTGTAGTAGGCCCACAGCGCGCCGCGCTTGGCACAGAGCGAGCAAGTGCAGCGCGTCACGCTGGCCGGCGGCTCCGTGACCTCGAACACCGTTTCACCGCAATGGCAGCTCCCTTCGACCGGCATGACCCGCTCCCTCTCTCGAAAATGTCAGGAGATGGTCGTAGCCGAGGCCTGCTGCCAACATGCTGTCAGCATGTGCTGCGGCGCACTGCCTGGTTTGCAGGCAGCGCCCCGCCGGGCGACACCGGCCTGTGTCCCCGAAGAGTTTCGCGGAGCGCGAAGTCCAGCCTGGCTACTTTGCATGGGGTTGATTTCCAGATTTCTTGTTACCGAGGCGAGCCGGTCCGATCTGGAGCGAGAATTGCTACACTCCCCCGATTCCCGGAGCTCTCCCTTTTGGCCTTCCTGTTCGTCCTCATCGTCGGCCTGATCGCCGGCACCATTTCCGGCATCGTTGGCACGGGCTCGTCGATCATGCTGATGCCGGTACTGGTCTTTGAATACGGGCCAAAGGAAGCCGTTCCGATCATGGCGGTCGCGGCCGTGATGGCGAACTTGTCGCGGATCCTCGCCTGGTGGCGCGAGGTCGACTGGAAGGCCTGTGCCGCCTATTCCATCACAGGCATTCCCGCCGCAGCGCTCGGCGCGCGGACGCTGCTGGCGCTGCCCTCGCACGCGGTTGACCTTGCGATCGGCATCTTCCTGATCGCGATGGTGCCGGCGCGGCACTGGTTGGCGCGGCACGACCTGAGAGCCAACCTCTGGCATCTGGCGATCGGCGGCGCGATCATCGGCTATTTCACCGGCATCGTGGTCTCGACGGGACCACTCAGCGTGCCGCTGTTCCTGTTCTATGGCTTGACCAAGGGCGCGTTCCTCGCGACCGAGGCCGCTTCCTCGCTCGGCCTCTATCTGTCGAAATCCGTGACATTCGAACGCTTCGGGGCGCTGACCGGCGACGTCGCGATCAAGGGCCTCATCGCAGGCTCCTCACTGATGTTCGGCGCCTTCATCGCCAAGCGCTTCGTGCTGCACATGAAACCAGACGTGTTCCGCCTGGTGATGGACGCCATCATGGTCGCGGCGGGACTCTCCATGCTATGGAACGCCACGCAATCCCCCTGACACCGATTCACCAGTCCCCATGGCCAAATCCACGCTCTCCTTCGTCTGCCAGAACTGCGGCGCAGCCTATAACCGCTGGCAGGGCAAGTGCGAGGCCTGCGGCGAGTGGAACACGCTGGCCGAGGAGGACGCGACCGGCAACGTGCCGGTGTCGATCCGCTCCAAGCGCAAGGGGCGCACCTTCGCGCTGGAGAGCCTGGCGGGAAAAAGCCCCGACGCCCCGCGACTGTCATCGGGGATGACCGAGCTCGACCGCGTTACCGGCGGCGGCTTCGTGCGCGGCTCGGTGCTGCTGGTCGGCGGCGATCCCGGCATCGGCAAATCGACGCTGCTGACCCAGGCCACGAGCTTGCTGGCCCGTGCCGGCCACCGCGTCGTCTATATCTCCGGCGAAGAGGCAATCGCTCAGGTGCGCTTGCGCGCGGAACGGCTCGGGCTGTCGGACGCGCCGGTGCAGCTCGCCGCGGAGACTTCGGTCGAGGACATCATCTCGACGCTGTCGGAAGGGGCGGTCCCCCGCCTCATCGTGATCGACTCGATCCAGACCATGTGGACCGACACGGTGGAGTCCGCGCCCGGCACGGTGACGCAGGTGCGCGCCTCCGCGCAGGCCCTGATCCGCTTCGCCAAGAAGACGGGCGCCGCCATCATCCTGGTCGGCCACGTCACCAAGGACGGCCAGATCGCCGGCCCCCGCGTGGTCGAGCACATGGTCGACGCGGTGCTGTCCTTCGAGGGCGAAGGCTCGCAGCAATTCCGTATCCTGCGCGCCGTGAAAAACCGCTTCGGCCCCACCGACGAGATCGGCGTCTTCGAGATGACCGGCCTTGGCCTTCGTGAGGTCACCAACCCTTCCGAGCTGTTCCTGTCCGAACGCGACCTCGGCACCCCCGGCACGGCCGTGTTCGCCGGGATCGAGGGCACCCGCCCCCTGCTGGTCGAGCTACAGGCCCTGGTGGCGCCGACCTCGCTCGGTACCCCGCGCCGCGCCGTGGTCGGCTGGGACCCGAGCCGGCTCTCGATGGTGCTGGCGGTGCTGGAAGCCCATTGCGGCGTGAAGCTGTCCGGCCACGACGTCTATCTGAACGTCGCAGGCGGCCTGCGCATCCACGAGCCGGCCGCCGACCTCGCCGCGGCAGCGGCGCTGGTATCCTCGCTGGTTAACGCGCAGTTACCCACCGATGCGGTCTATTTCGGCGAGATTTCGCTCTCCGGCGTGGTGCGGCCCGTAGCCCAGACCCCCGCGCGGCTGAAAGAGGCCGCAAAACTCGGCTTCAGCCGCGCCGTGCTCCCCGAATCGGCCCGAGGCGAAGCCGGCGGGGACGCGGGGCTGTCGCTCAACGCCGTGAACAACCTGACCACGCTGGTCGCCGAGATCGCCGCCCGCGGCTCCCGCCGGGGCGAATCCACAAGTCAGCCCGAGAAAAATGCCACACCCGCCAGATTCCGCCGTGGAGAGGGCTAGGTGGAGGTGACGATCCCCGGCCCCGCCGCTATACAGCCGTCACAAAGCGGCGGGATCGCGTGGTTCCGGACTTGCCGGGAACGCCGTCTGCCCCTCACTTAGGGCGGCGGCCAAAACACCGATTCGCCGAGCATCTTTGAGAGTACGAGCGGACCAGACCAGCCGATGCCGATTACACTCCTCGATCTGATCCTGCTCGGTGTGATGCTGATCTCAGGCCTGCTTGCCATGGTCCGCGGCTTCATGCGCGAAATCCTGTCGATCGCGGCCTGGGGCGCGGCGGCGATCGTGACGCTCTATTCATTCTCGAAGCTGCTGCCGACCGCCAAGACGTACTTCAACAACGACACGGTCGCGAGCGTCGTGGTCGTGGCCGGCGTGTTCGTGGGCACGCTGATTGTGGTCTCCGTGATCACGGTCCGGATCTCCGACATGATCCTGGATTCCCGGATCGGCGCCCTGGACCGCACCTTGGGCTTCCTGTTCGGCCTGGGGCGCGGTCTCCTGATCGTGGTGGTTGCCTTCCTGTTCTTCACCTGGCTGGTCCCGGACAAGCAGCGCCCGGACTGGGTCACGGGAGCGAAGTCCCGGGTGGTCTTGCAGGGAACCGGGGATTGGCTGATGTCGCTCTTGCCTGATGACCCCGAGAACACCATCTTGAAGAGATTCAAGAAAAACAAACCAGATGATGATCAAGCTGATACCGAGCAGCAGCCTGCGGGCGGCAGCGACGGCTACAGTAAACCGGCTCGTGACAGCCTTAAAAAGCTGATCGAGAAACCCGCGGCGCGTTGAATTGAGCCCGAAGAGAGGCGCGATGGACGAGATGCAAAACCCCGACTGGAACGCCCAGCTTGATCTCGACCTCCCCCCGGCCGGGCTCGAGCTTCAGGACGATCTCGAGGGGGATACGCTACGCGAGGAATGCGGCGTATTCGGCATCTACGGTCACCCCGACGCCGCCGCCATTACCGCCCTCGGCCTCCACGCCCTGCAGCACCGCGGCCAGGAGGCCGCCGGCATCGTCTCCTACGACGGCTCCCGCTTCCATTCCGAGCGCCGCCTCGGCCTCGTCGGCGACACCTTCTCCCGCCGCGAGGTGATCGACCGCCTGCCCGGCAGTGTCGCGGTTGGCCACGTCCGCTACTCCACGACCGGCGCCACGATCCTGCGCAACGTGCAGCCGCTGTTCGCCGAACTGAATGCCGGCGGCCTGGCGGTTGCTCATAACGGCAACCTTACCAACGGCCTGACGCTGCGCCGCGAGCTCGTCAAGAACGGCGCGATGATGCAGTCGACCACCGACACCGAGGTGATCCTGCATTTGGTGGCGCGGTCCAAGCGCAACCGCTTCATCGAACGCTACATCGACGCGCTGCGCGAGATCGAAGGCGCCTATGCCCTGGTCTCGGTGACCAACAAGAAGCTGGTCGGCGCGCGCGATCCGCGCGGCATTCGCCCCTTGGTGCTCGGCGAGCTCGACGGCTGCCCGATCCTGACGTCGGAGACCTGCGCACTCGACATCATCGGCGCGCGCTTCGTGCGCGACATCGAGCCCGGCGAAGTCATCGTGTTCGACGAGAACGGCCAGGACGTCCACAAGCCGTTCCCGCCGATGGCCCCGCGGCCCTGCATCTTCGAATACATCTATTTCTCCCGGCCTGATTCCATCGTCCATGGCCGCTCGGTCTACGAGGTGCGCAAGGCCTTTGGCGCGCAGCTCGCCAGGGAGAGCCACGTGCCGGTCGACGTGGTGGTGCCGGTGCCCGATTCCGGCGTGCCCGCCGCGGTCGGCTACAGCCAGTTCTCCGGCGTGCCGTTCGAGCTCGGCATCATCCGCAACCACTATGTCGGCCGCACCTTCATCCAGCCGACGCAGGCGATCCGCGAATCCGGCGTGCGCATGAAGCACTCGGCCAACCGCGCCGCGATCGAAGGCAAGCGCATCATCCTGATCGACGACTCGCTGGTGCGTGGCACCACCTCGAAGAAGATCGTGCGCATGATGCGCGATGCGGGCGCGACCGAGGTGCACTTCCGTCTCGCCTCGCCACCGATCCTCTATCCCGACTACTACGGCATCGACCTGCCCGATCGCGGTGGCCTGCTCGCGGCAACGCATTCACTGGAAGAGATGCGCGAGATCATCGGGGCGGACTCGCTCGCCTTCCTGTCGATCGACGGCATGTACCGCGCGATGGGCGAGCCCGGACGCGACCCGGCCAATCCGAAGTTTTCGGATCACTGTTTTACCGGCGCCTATCCAACGCATCTCACCGACCAGACCCAGACCGAACAGCAGCCGCGCCAATTGTCGCTACTGGCGGAGGCGAGTTAGTCCGTCCCCAGCAGTCATTCCGGGGCGCGCGTAACGCGAACCCGGAATCTCGATCTCGTATCGTAATCTCCGGATTCCGGTTCGATGCTTCGCATCGCCCCGGAATGACGACCAAGCGGGGGCTTGTCCCGGCCATCCACGCCTGTAAAACCCCGCCATGACAAAACTCCTCGCCAACCGCATCGCTCTCGTCACCGGCGCCTCGCGCGGCATCGGCTATGCCACCGCGATCGCGCTGGCAAAAGCCGGTGCGCACATCGTCGCGGTCGCGCGCACGCAGGGCGGGCTGGAAGAGCTCGACGACGAGATCCGGAAATCAGGCGGCAACGCCACACTGGTGCCACTCAACCTCACCGACTTCGACGGTATCGCGCGGCTCGGCGCCGCGCTGCATGAGCGCCACGGCAAGCTCGACATTCTCGTCGGCAATGCCGGCGTGCTCGGCCCCTCCTCGCCGCTCGGCCATATCGAGCTGAAGACCTTCACCGATGTGATGGCGATCAACGTGTCGGCGAATTTCCAGCTCATCCGCTGCATGGAGCCACTGCTGAAACAGTCCGACGCCGGCCGCGCGGTGTTCATCACCTCGGGCGCAGCCAACAAGGCGACCGCTTATGTCGGCCCCTACGCGGCCTCCAAGGCTGCGCTGGAAACGCTGGCGCGCGCCTGGGCGCAGGAGACCGCGAGCACGAAACTGCGCGTCAACCTGTTCAATCCCGGGCCGATCCGCACCCGCATGCGCGCGACCCTGATGCCGGGCGAGGATCCCTTGACGCTCGACACGCCCGAGCAGGCGGCCGAGTTCATCGTGCCGATGTGCGCGCCTGACTGGGCGGAAACCGGCAAATTCTACGACTACAAGTTGCGCACGCTGATGAGCTTCCGGCCGCCAGCCTGAGGCCCGCGCATGCTGGCCGACGCGCGGCCACGCGACGGATTGATGAAATTTAAGTCAGCAAGAGACGATCGGATTAACCGATCGCCCGGACCGCTACGATTAGCGCATTGCCGCAAGCATCAGGACACGCTATCGGACACATCAAGATCGTGACCGATCACGCCGATGGTCAAAAGCCCCATCCAAGAGGGCCGTCCCGGCATCAACAGTTGGAGGGAATACAATGAAAAACTTGCGCGCGTGGCGCTACGCCGCGCTGTTGACCTGTGCCGGCCTCGGCTTCGCCACCTCGGCTTCCGCCCAAGACAAGACCGTCAAGATCGGCGTGCTCAACGACATGTCGAGCCTCTATGCCGACATCGGCGGGCCGAACTCGGTTGCCGCCGTGAAGATGGCAGTCGAGGATTCCGGCCTGAAGGCCAAGGGCTGGACGATCGATGTCGTCTCGGGCGATCACCAGAACAAGCCCGACGTCGGCGTCAACATCGCAAGGCAGTGGATTGACAACGACAAGGTCGACGTCATCTCCGACACGCCGAGCTCGGGCGTTGCGCTCGCGGTGAACAACCTCGTCAAGGAAAAGAACTCGGTGCTGCTCAATTCGGGCGCGGCCACCGCCGATCTCACCGGCAAGGCCTGCACGCCGAACACGATCTCCTACACCTACGACACCTACATGCTGGCGAACGGCACCGGCAAGGCATTGACCAAGGCCGGCGGCGACAGCTGGTTCTTCCTGACCGCCGACTACGCCTTCGGCCACGCGCTGGAGCGCGACACCAGCGCGGTCGTCACCGCCAATGGCGGCAAGGTGCTCGGCGGCGTCAAGCATCCGCTCAATTCGTCCGACTTCTCCTCCTTCCTGCTGCAGGCGCAGTCGTCGAAGGCCAAGATCATCGGCCTCGCCAATGCCGGCGGCGACACCACCAACGCGATCAAGCAGGCATCGGAATTCGGCATCGTGGCGGGCGGCCAGAAGCTCGCAGCGCTGCTGCTGTTCATCAACGACGTGCACTCGCTCGGCCTCAAGACCGCGCAGGGGCTGACCTTCACCGAGTCCTTCTACTGGGATCTCAACGACCAGACGCGCGAATGGTCGAAGCGATTCCAGAAGGTCTCGCCGAAGGGCTCGATGCCGTCGATGACGGTCGCCGGTCTCTATGCCGGCATCCTGCATTATCTGAAGGCGATGGACGCGCTCGGCAGCAACCCGCATGACGGCGCCAAGGTCGTTGCCAAGATGAAGGAACTGCCGACGGATGATCCGCTGTTCGGCAAGGGCCCGCTGCGCGCCGACGGCCGCCGCCTCATCCCGGCCTATCTGTTCGAGGTGAAGAAGCCGGAAGAGTCGAAGGGCCCGTGGGACTATTACAAGCTGGTCGCCACCATCGCACCGGAAGACGCTGCCAAGCCGCTCGAGGCGAGCGAGTGTCCGCTGGTGAAGAAGTAAAGCGACACTGTCGTAGGGTGGGCAAAGGCGCGAAAGCGCCGTGCCCACCGTTCCTCCATCGCTGTGATAGAAGCGGTGGGCACGCTTCCGCCATCGCTCTTCGAGCTACGGCGGACAAGTCGCTCTGCCCACCCTACGAAGCCGCCTTCGTCGCGACCAGCGTCCGCATCGCGATCATCACCGCTATGATCATCAGCACCGCAGCAAGCAAGAACGGCGCGCCGGGCAAATGCCAGAGCGCGCTGCCGCCGATGAAATAGGAAAACGTCAGCGTGAACAGGAAGGGCCCTACGAGCTGCGACACACTCTGTACGCTCGTGGTTGCGCCCTGCAATTGTCCCTGCTGATCAGGTGCGACGAGCCGCGTCATCAGCGATTGCGCGGCCGCGCCTGATACGCCCCACAGCGACATCACGGGAATGCCGAGCCAGAATAGGGGGCCGGTCGGCGCACTCCCAAAGATCAGAAAGCCGATGGCACCGCAGCTCAAACCCAGGAGCAGCGCGTTGCGCTCGCCGAGCGCGCGCACGATTGGGCCGACGCCGAGCCCCTGCACCACCATGGCGCAGATGCCGACCATCGCGAGCGTGAGGCCGACGGTCTTGGAATCCCAGCCATAACGATAGGTCGCATACAGGACGAAGGTCGAGGGCAGCACGACGTGCGCCACCTGCGCGGTGAAATTGACGACGGAAAGGCCCGCGAGCACCGCGTTCGAGCGCAACAGATGCAGCGCGCCGAGCGGATTTGCCCTACGCCAGCGGAACGGCGCGCGCCTATCCGCAGATAGTGATTCCGGCAGGATCAGGAGGCCATAAACCGCGTTGGCGAAGCTCAACGCCGCCGCAGCCCAGAACGGCAGCCGCGGATCGATATCGCCGAGCAGACCGCCCAGCGCCGGCCCAAAGATGAACCCCGCACCGAATGCCGCACCGATCCTGCCGAAGACCGCAGCGCGGCGCTCCGGCGGTGTCAGGTCGGCGATATAGGCAAAGGCGGTCGAGATGCTCGCCGATGTGATCCCTGAGATGATGCGCCCGATGAACAGCCAGATCAGGGACGGCGCAAGGGCCATCAGCACGTAGTCGGCGGCGAGGCCGAAGTTCGACAAAAGCACCACCGGCCGCCGGCCGAAGCGATCGGACAGCGCACCCAGCACCGGCGAGAACACGAACTGCATCAACGCCCATGCGGTGCCGAATAGGCCGAAGATGCGGGCCGCGTGCGCGGTGTCGTTGCCGACGAAACTCTCGATGAGCTTTGGCAGGATCGGCATGATCACACCAAGCGCGAGCATGTCGAGGAGAATGGTGACGAAGATGAAGGCGACCGCACCGCGCCGGATCGGCGCGGCATCCGAGCCTATCGCCTCACCCGCCTCGCCGCTCACGACAACCGCTTGCGCTTGTGCGCAAACGGGTTGGCCTTCTCGCGCAACGTGATCCGTACCGGCGTGCCCGGCAACTCGAAGGCATCACGCATGGAGTTGGTGAGGTAGCGCAAATAGGCCTGCGGGACGGCATCGGCGCGCGAGCAGAACAGCACGAAGCTCGGCGGGCGCGCCTTGGTCTGGGTGATGTAGTTGAGCTTCAGCCTGCGCCCCGAAACCGCCGGCGGCGGGTTGGCCTGGATCGCCTGCTCGAACCAGCGGTTCAGGGCCGAGGTCGGCACGCGCCTGTTCCAGACCGCATAGGCATCCTGGATCGCCTGCATCAGGCGGTCGATGCCTTCGCCCATCAGGCCGGAGACGGCGACGATCGGCACGCCCTTGACCTGCGGCAGCCAGTGATCGGCATCGCGGCGCAGGTTGGAGATCGCGCCGCCGCCCCTGCTCTCCATCAGGTCCCATTTGTTGACCGCCAGCACGACGGCACGGCCCTCACGCTCGATCAGGTCGGCGATGCGCAGATCCTGCTCCTCGAAGCGGTGCTGCGCGTCCATCATCAGCACGACGACTTCGGCAAAGCGCACGGCGCGCAAGGCATCGGCGACCGAGAGCTTCTCCAGCTTCTCCTCGATGCGCGAGCGGCGGCGCAGGCCCGCGGTATCGAACACTCGGAAATCGCGCCCCTTCCAGTTGATCTCGACCGCGATCGAGTCGCGCGTGGTGCCCGCCTCCGGACTGGTCAAGAGGCGCTCCTCGCCGAGCAGATGGTTGATCAACGTCGACTTGCCGGCATTGGGGCGGCCGACGATCGCAACCCGGATCGGACGCCTGGCGGCCTCCTCCTCGGACAGTTCCTCCTCGTCCTCGCCCTCATCCTCATCGAGCGGCTCCGGCATCAGCCTGCTCAAGGCATCGTAGAGCTCGCCCATGCCCTCGCCGTGCTCGGCGGAAATCTGGATGGGATCGCCGAGGCCCAGCGCAAAGGCTTCCATCGCGCCGGCGTCGCCGTGCTTGCCCTCGCTCTTGTTGGCAACCAGCAGCACCGGCTTGTTGGCACGGCGGGCGAAATCGGCAAAGGCGCGATCGGTCGGCGTGAGGCCGACGCGCGCGTCGATGACGAAGAACAGTGCGTCGGCTTGCGCGATCGCGGCCTCGGTCTGCTCCTGCATCCGCGCGGTCAGCGACCCCTTGGCGCCTTCGTCGAGACCGGCCGTGTCGATGATGGTGAATGCGAGATCGCCAAGCTTTGCATCGCCCTCGCGGCGGTCACGGGTCACCCCGGGCAGGTCATCGACGAGCGCGAGCTTCTGTCCAACCAGGCGGTTGAACAGCGTTGACTTTCCGACATTGGGCCGGCCGATGATGGCGATCGTAAAAGACATTGGTCATTCGTGCGCTGCCGGGGCTGCGCCTGTCAATGCAGTGAAAAATGTCAGCGCGTAAAGCTGCCGCTCGGCATCGGCGCCGGGAAAGCTCCCTGCGACTGCTGCTGTGTGGTCTGCGTCGCTTGCGCGGGCTGGGTGGTCTGATCCTGATCCTGCGGCGGCGCGGTGGTGCGCTTGCGCACGATCTTCTGCTTCGGTGGCGGTGCCGCTGCGGGCGCTGCTTCGGGTTGGGCCTCGCCGTCGACTTCGCCGGCCGGCGCTGCGGCGGCTGCCGCCGGCTGCTTGGTCTTCTTCGACTTCGCGGCCTTGGCGGATTTCGGCGGCTCGGGCGGCGGGGCTGCGGCAGCAGCAGCCGCGGCGTCCGCATTCTGCTGGTCCTGTGGCTGCTGTGCGCCCTTGTAGAGGTCTCTCGGCACGCCCTGCTCCAGGCCGGGCACGCCCTCGGGGAAGACCGGCTTGCGATCGCCCGGCAGCTTCTTCTTGGTGTCGAGCCAGTCCATGAGGTCGCTCGGATCGAACCCGCCGCTCGAGCAGCCGCCAAGGAGGCCCGAGAAGGCGATCAGAACAGCGGCTGCGATCAAACGTTGCGTACGGCGCATCTCAAGTCTCGTTCAACTGTTCTCGCAACTATTCTTGGGCCGTCAGCTCTTGGCGACCGGCGGCAGCAGAGCCTGCAAGGCCTCGGCGCGCGAGCGCAGGCCCTGCGGGGTTTCACCATCCTCGGCGATTGCATCCAGCCATTTGCGTGCGGCGGCTGCGTCGCCATTGCGCCAGGCCGACAGGGCCAGCAGTTCACGTGCGCTATGGCGGAAGGTGGAGCCGGCCGCGGCGGATGCCTCCAGCCGTTGCTGGATGTCGGCATAGGCCGCGGTGTCGATCAGAAGCCCTGCGGCGCGGAGTTTTGCGAGCGCTTGCTGCTCGGCGCCAGCAGTGCTGTCGGCTGCGATATCGTCATACATCTTCACGGCAGCCTTGGGGTCGCGTGCAGCTGCCTCAGCCGCGGCGCGCAAGCGCGCCAGCGTGCGATAGCCCCGGGGAGCCTTGGCCGCGAGCTCGGTGAAGGCCGCCTCGGCCTCGGCATGCTTGTTCTGCTCGGACAGCTCCACGGCCTTCTCGAAGGCGGCACCGGCCTCGGCGGCCTTCTTGGCCTCCAGGTACTGGTAGCCGCGCCAGCCACCGACGGCGGCCACGACCAGCACCATCAGGGCGATGAAGTAGATCGAATACTTGTCCCACAGCTTCTTGAGCTGTTCGCGACGTACTTCCTCGTCGACTTCGTCAAATAATTCAGACACTTATGCTAATCCCATGCCCGGCCGGGAGCGCGCGCCATAGCGTTCGCGTGAGGAATCCCGTCCCCGCGTCGCGGCTGCGATACGCTATCGATATGGCGGTGGCAAGGCAAAGCGAGCCGGATCAAGGCGTTAACCCTCCGCCGTGGCCCCTACCGGGTTCCGGCGCGGTTCATGATCCGGCCAGAGCCTCTCGCAGCTTCCGCTTGAGCACCTTACCATTGGCGTTGCGCGGCAGCGGCTCGGCCGTGAGGACGATCGTCTCCGGCACCTTGTAGTCGGAGAGCTGCTCGGCGCACCAGGCACGCAGCGCCTCGCCTGCGACCGCTTCACGCGTGACGACCACCGCATGGACGCGCTCGCCGAGCACCGGACACGGTTTTGCGATGATCGCACTCTCGACCACCGCCGGATGTCCGGCCAGCACTGATTCCACCTCGGCGGAATAGACCTTCAGGCCGCCGCGGTTGATCATGTCCTTCTGGCGGTCGAACACGCGGACGAAGCCGTCGGCATTGACCGAGCCGAGGTCGCCGGAGTGCCAGAAGCCGCCGGTAAAGCTCTCGGCGGTCGCCTTCGGATTATTCCAATAGCCCTTGATCACGGACGCGCTTCCGATCCAGAGCTCGCCGATCTCGCCGCGCGGCAGTTCGCGCCCCTCTGCGTCAACCGCGACGATCCGCGCGCCGGGACAGGGCAAGCCGACACTGTCGATGTGGCGTGCGGTAAGCTCGCCCGGCATGATCGTCGACGGCGACGTGGTCTCGGTCGCGCCATAGCAGTTCATCAGCTCCAGGCCGGGAATTTTTTCGTCCAGCTTCTCGATGGTCGCGATCGGCATCGGCGCACCGCCGAAGCCGCCAATGCGCCAGCTCGACAGATCATAGCTGTCGAAGTCCGGCTGGAGCAGACAGAGATTATACATTGCCGGCACCATCACCGTGTAGGTGACGCGCTCGCGCGCGGCGAGCTTGAGATAGTCGGCCGCCCTGAACTCCGGCATGATGATCAGCGTACCGGCGCAGCGGATCATCGTCGTGATGTTGGCGACGATGCCGGTGACGTGGCCGAGCGGCACCGCCGCGATCGAACGATCCGCCGCCGTGAGCTTTAGGCAAGATACGAAGACAATCGAGGAATGGATGATGTTGCAATGGGCGAGCATCGCGCCCTTGGGCTTGCCGGTGGTGCCTGAGGTGTAGAGGATCATCGCGGTATCCTCTTCGCCGACGTGCGCCGGCGTAGCCGCAGGCGCGTGATCGCTGAGATCGGAGAAGCGCGACAAACGCACGTCATCGTCGACCGCGATACGATCCGCCACATCGGGGACATCGCGCGGCTCCGGGAGACGGTCGGCCAGCACCGCCTCGTGGATCAAGACCTTGGCACCGCAGTCGGCGAGCACATAGGCAATCTCGGGTTTCTGCTGGCGCGTGCTCAGCAGTACGGTGACGAGGCCCTCATGCGCAGCAGCAAACAGGATCAATGGAAATTCGATGCGATTGCCGAGCAGGAGCGCGACGCGGTCGCCACGTTGCAGGCCGAGCCTGCGAAGTCCGGCCGCGATCCGCGCCGACTGCTCGACGGCCTGCCGCCAGGTCAGCCTGGCATTGCCGCAAATCAGCGCTTCACCGTCGGGATTGCGATCGGATGCTTCCGCGATCATCGCCCAGAGACTTGCCGGCCGCTCGCAGAATGTACTCACGATGCGATCTCCGAAGCGCGCCTCGAGCCGCATCGGGGGAAGCTGAGATTGCGACCAGTCCATCGGGCGGCTCCCGGCTTGCTATTCTCGTCACTTTTCCCGCACGGACAGCCGCTCTTGTCTTGCGCTGATCGGCTGGCGCTAGCCTCCCATCACGGGAACGCCGATCACGACGGGATGGAAGGCAAAGGCGAGCGCCAGATAGGCGACGACACCGACGGCGACGGCGATCAGATCGTTGGTGACACCGCCAACCGGAATCGGCGGGCCGCCAGCATCCTTGCGATGCTTCAACGAGATCCGGTCATACACCGCCCAACCGAGGAACGAGCCGAACAAGATGATGGAGCCGAGATCGCCATTGGCCAAGAGATGCGCCGCCGCCCACAGCTTGATGCCGGCCAGCATCGGGTGCTTCAGCGTCGCATAGATGCGGCCGCGGATGTAGGACGCCACCACCAGGATCACGGCCGGCAGCATCAGCGCGACGGTGATGTGCTTCAGGAAAGTTGGCGGCTCCCAAACATTCCACATGCCCGCCGCGCGATAATGGGAAAAACCCCAGACGATCAGCGCAAGGCCGGCCAGCGAGACCAGCGCATAGAGGATCTTGTAGGTGCCCTCGCCCAGCCGCGCGATCGCCTGAGCGCGCGCCTCGCGCTTGGTCGTGAACGTGTGGGCGGCGAAAAACAAAGCGAGCCCCAGGATCATCACCAGCAGACCCATGACGTCCTCCCCTCAACTAGCGCCGTCTATCGGGTAACACCTGAAGCCCATCGCCCGCAATGCGTCATTCGCGGTCATTGCTTTGTCGTGGGGGGCGTCAACTCGCGATTGTCGACATAGCGGATCGCGATCGGCCGTCCGGCCAGCGCCCCGGCAAAACCGTCGGTGAGCTTCAGCGGCAGGCAGGCATTCAACGACGCGTTGATGGCATCTAGGTACGTGGTTCGCGTGTCCGCCGACGCGCCCGCCGTCGCAAAGGTCAGGTGCGGCGGGCCGATGAGCCTGCCCGACCTGTTGAGGCTGAAACGTACCGACATCTGCATGCCCTCCCGCGCATTGTCGGTCGAGGGAGGCGACCAGCACGAGCGCAACTGCGCGAACAGGTCGCTGATCGTGTCGAGGTCATGATCCGGCTTCTGGTACTTCGCGCTGTCGGCCTGCGATGGAACCGTCTCGACCGTGACCTGGAGCGTCTCGCCGAACGGAAAGGGTATCTCGGTGATACAGGGTCCCTGAAATGGACCGCCGCAAGGCTCGTAGGAGAAAGGCTCGTTGAAGTAGGGACTCGAATGGAAGTGTCGGTACCGTGCATCGGCAGAGACCGGTGTTACCGTCACCAAGAGCAGGATAAGGATGCAGCGCCACATGACCGCCAGACCGCAATGCCACATGCTTCAAACGTGGCACCGGCCGTCGACGCGTCAAGCCCACCGGCGTTCACATGCGCGCGTTCGGTTCGGGCATGACAGCGGAGAGTGGGCTCCGCCTACCCCTTCTTCTTCACGTCCTTGACGTTGGCGAACTCGATACCCTCGGCGCGCTCCCGGGTATAGCCGAGATAGAATTCGTTCCGTGCCAGATACACGGGATCGCCATCGACATCGTCAGCGATGCTGGACGTGTTGGCAGCGATGAAGGTGTCGAGCTTCTTGCGGTCATCCGAGGAGACCCAACGGGCCAGCTGGAACTCGCTCACCTCGAACTCAACCGGCAACGAATATTCCGCCTCGAGCCGCGCCTTCAGCACGTCGAGCTGCAGCGCGCCGACGACGCCCACCAGCGCCGGCGCGCCGTCGCGCGGGCGGAACACCTGCACCACGCCCTCTTCGGACATCTGCTGAAGCGCTTCCTTCAGCTTCTTCGCCTTCATCGCATCGGTAAGCCGGACGCGGCGGACGATTTCCGGAGCAAAACTCGGTACGCCGACGAACGTGAAATCCTCGCCTTCCGTCAGCGTGTCACCGATGCGCAAGGTGCCGTGATTGGGAATGCCGACGACGTCGCCGGCGAAGGCTTCGTCGGCGACCGAGCGGTCCTGCGCGAAAAAGAATTGTGGGCTCGACAGCGGCATGCTCTTGCCGGTGCGAACCAGCTTGGCCTTCATGCCGCGGCTGAGCTTGCCCGAGCACAGCCGCGCGAAGGCGATGCGGTCGCGATGGTTCGGATCCATGTTCGCCTGGATCTTGAACACGAAGGCGCTCATGCGTGGGTCGGTTGCTTCGACCTTGCGCTGGTCGCTTTCCTGCGCGCGCGGCTCGGGTGCGAACTTGCCAAGGCCTTCCAGAAGGTCGCCGACGCCGAAATTGCGCAGCGCGCTGCCGAAGTAAACGGGCGTCAGATGGCCTTCGCGAAACGCCCCCAGATCGAATGGCTTGGAGGCCGCGGTGACGAGCTCGAGCTCGTCCTTGACGGCGGCAACATCGAGATTGGCGTTGAGCTTGGTCAGTTCCTCGATCTCGGTCTGCTGCGCAGCACCCGTCTTGGCGCCGCCGCCCTCGAGCAGGCGTACGCCGCCATTGACGACGTCATAGGTGCCGAGGAAGTCGCGGCCCCGGCCGACCGGCCAGGTCATCGGCGTGGTGTCGAGTGCCAGCGTCTTCTCGATCTCGTCGAGCAGCTCGAAAACGTCGCGGCTCTCGCGGTCCATCTTGTTGATGAAGGTGATGATCGGGATATCTCGAAGACGACACACCTCGAACAGCTTTCGGGTTCGCGCCTCGATGCCCTTGGCAGCGTCGATCACCATGACGGCGGAGTCGACGGCTGTCAGCGTGCGATAGGTGTCTTCCGAGAAGTCCTCGTGGCCGGGCGTGTCCAGGAGGTTGAACACCAGGCCCTCGAACTCGAAGGTCATGACCGAGGTGACGACGGAGATGCCGCGCTCGCGCTCGATCTTCATCCAGTCCGAGCGCGTGTTGCGCCGCTCGCCCTTGGCCTTGACCTGGCCTGCAAGGTTGATGGCGCCGCCGAACAGCAGCAACTTTTCCGTCAGCGTGGTCTTGCCGGCGTCCGGGTGAGAGATGATCGCAAAGGTCCGCCGCCGCGCCACTTCGGTAGCAAGCGGGGAACGGGCCGGCGATTCGGCTGTGATGGCGATGTCGGACATGGCGGGAGCGTTTGGCAGGGAAAACGGGCCTAATCAAGGGTCATCTGGTGATTGCGGGGCGCCTCGGCCAGTCCCATATCCACCCCGGGAAGGACGACCTTCCTTTAATCGGCACATTAGTCGCGGGGACGACCCTGCCTTGAACGAAGGGGCGTCATGGCCTGGACTATCCTGTTCGTCGCCGGTCTTTTGGAGGTCGGCTGGGCGATCGGCCTCAAATACACAGATGGTTTCTCGCGGCTCGTTCCATCCGTGCTCACGCTCGCCGCCATGGCCGGCAGCGTCATCCTGCTCGGATTGGCGCTGAAGTGGCTGCCGATTGGAACCGCTTACGCGGTCTGGACCGGGATCGGCGCGGTCGGCACCGCAGCCCTGGGGATCATCCTGTTCGGCGAGCCGGCCACGGCGCTGCGCCTCGCCAGCATTGGGCTGATCGTGGGCGGCATCGTCGGGTTGAAGCTCGTTACCTGAAAAACTGCACCGCCCACCAGGAGAGTCCCGCGACGATCGCGGACGCCGGTATCGTGATCACCCAGGCATAGACGATCGAGCTTGCCACGTTCCAGCGCACCGCCGAGACACGGCGGGCGGCACCGACACCGACGATCGCGCCGGTGATGGTGTGGGTGGTCGACACGGGCACGCCGAGAAAGGTCGCCATGAACAGGGTTGCCGCACCGCCGGTCTCGGCGCAAAAACCCTGCATCGGCGTGAGCTTGGTGATGCGCAGGCCCATCGTGCGCACGATCCGCCAGCCGCCCATCAGGGTGCCCATCGCCATCGCCGCCTGGCACGACAGCACCACCCAGAACGGCACGTAAAACTCACCGCTCAGTTGGCCCTGCGAGAAGAGCAGCACGGCGATGATGCCCATGGTCTTCTGGGCGTCATTGCCGCCATGCCCGAGCGAATAGAGCGAGGCGGAGGCGAATTGCAGGATGCGGAAGGCGCGGTCGACGGCGAACGGCGTCGAGCGCACCGAGGCCCAGGAGACGATCGCAACCAGCATCATCGCCAGAAGGAAGCCGACCAGCGGCGAGAGCACGATCGCCAGCACGGTCTTCGTCAGCCCGCTCCAGACCGCGGCCGAAATCCCGGCCTTGGCCATGCCGCCGCCGACGAGGCCGCCGATCAACGCATGTGACGACGACGACGGAATGCCGAGCGCCCACGTGACGATGTTCCAGATGATAGCGCCGACAAGAGCCGCAAAGATCACCTGGGCGTCGACGATCGAGGGATCGATGATCCCCGTGCCGATGGTCTGGGCGACGTGCAGGCCGAACACCATGAAAGCGACGAAATTGAAGAACGCAGCCCAGAACACCGCGAATTGCGGCCGCAACACGCGGGTCGAGACGATGGTGGCTATCGAATTGGCGGCGTCGTGCAGGCCGTTCAGGAAATCGAACAGCAGCGCGACTGCGATCAGTCCGACCAGGATGGGAAGACCCAACACGGCATCCACGGCGCGGTTCCTGTTTTAAGATTTGCGCATGATCTCGGCGCAAACGCGCTCCGCGTTTGTCGCGAGGGAAAACCGCTGCACACTTTTCCGGATCATGCGCTAGACCTGTTCGATGACGATGCTGTTGATCTCGTTCGCGACGTCGTCGAAGCGGTCCGCGACTTTCTCGAGGTGATCGTAGATCTCGACACCCACGATGAAATCCATCGCGTTGCCGTCGCGGTGCTTCAAGAACAGCTCCTTCAGCCCGATGTCATGGAGATCGTCGACCCGCCCCTCCAGCTTGGTCAGTTCCTCCGTAATGGCGGTCAGCATGGCGACGTTCTTGCCGATCTCCTGAAGCAGCGGCAGCGCGCGGCCCACCAGGTTGGCGCACTCGATCAAAAGCCCGCCGATCTCACGCATCGGCGGCTCGAAGGCGCGGACCTCGAACAGCATCACAGCCTTGGCGGTCTGCTGCATCTGGTCGATGGCGTCGTCCATCGAGGTGATCAGGTTCTTGATGTCGCCGCGGTCGAACGGGGTGATGAAGGTGCGGCGCACCGCGGTCAGCACTTCGCGCGTGATGTTGTCGGCATCATTCTCGAACTGGTTGACGCGCTGGCAATAGACCGGCGTCTCCTCGCCGCCGTTCAGCATGCCCTGGAGCGCGATGGAGCCGTGGATCACGGTCTGGGCGTGGCGGTCGAACAGATCGAAGAACCGTTCCTCCTTGGGAAGGAAGGCGCGAAACCAACGCATCATGGGGATAATTGCCGGGTTGAGATTGGCCGGTCCGGGAGGACTGTCACCAAATTGTCATAGACCATTTTCAGGCCGCGCGCGTGCCACGTCACGTCGCCCGAAGCACTTCATCCACCACTTTCAAGAACCGCGAAAACAGGCTTTTGATCAAATGCTTACAGAGATCTCCGGAAGTAATGCGCGATTTCGCCGACGACGCCGCGGCGGAAGGTGAGCACGCAGATCACGAAGATCGCGCCCTGAATCACCGTCACCCACTGGCCGTAGCTCGCCAGGTACTGCTGCATGGCGATGATCACGAAGGCGCCCACCACGGGCCCGAAAATGGTGCCGAGACCGCCGACCAGCGTCATCAGCACCACCTCACCGGACATCGACCAGTGCACGTCCGTGAGCGAGGCGTTCTGCGCCACGAACACCTTCAGTGAGCCCGCAAAGCCCGCCAGCGTGCCTGAAAGGATGAAGGCCAGCAGCTTGTACTGATCGGTGCGGTAGCCCAGCGAGATCGCGCGCTGCTCGTTCTCGCGGATCGATTTCAGGACCTCGCCGAAGGGCGAGTTGATGATGCGGTAGATCAGCAGGAAGCCGGCGAGGAAGCCGACCAGCACGACGTAATAAAGCATCGTCGCCTTGGAGAGATCGAAGATCCCGAACAGATGGCCCTGCGGAATGCCCTGAATGCCGTCTTCGCCATGCGTGAACGGCGCCTGCAAGTAAATGAAATAGAGGAGCTGCGACAGCGCCAGCGTGATCATCGAGAAGTAGATGCCCTGGCGGCGGATCGAGATGTAGCCGGTCACGATCGAGAGCACGAAGGCTGCGGCAACGCCAGCGAGAATACCGAGCTCCGGCGGCAGCGCCCACACCTTCAGCGCATGCGCGCTGCAATAGCCGGCAGTGCCGAGGAACATCGCGTGGCCGAACGACAAGAGGCCGCCATAGCCGATCAGCAGGTTGAAGGCGCAGGCGAGTAGCGCGAAGCACAGCGCCTGCATCACGAAGAACGGATAGATGCTGGTGAACGGCACGGCAGCCAGGGCCAGCGCCATGAATACGAAGACGATCATTTCGTCGCGCATCGCGCGCGCCGTCACTGGCAAGGTGTCGTCAGTCAAGGCTGTCATATCAGGCCGCCCTTCCCGTCAGTCCCGTTGGCTTCACAAGCAGCACCAGCACCATCAGCACGAACACGACGGTGTTGGAGGCCTCAGGGTAAAAATACTTGGTCAGGCCTTCGATCACCCCGAGCGCGAAGCCGGTGATGATCGAGCCCATGATCGATCCCATGCCGCCGATCACCACCACCGCGAACACCACGATGATGAGGTCGGCACCCATTAGAGGCCGCACCTGGTTGATCGGCGCGGAGAGCACGCCGGCGAGCGCGGCAAGGCCGACGCCGAGCCCGTAAGTCAGCGTGATCATGCGCGGCACGTTGATGCCGAAGGCGCGCACCAGCGTCGGGTTTTCGGTCGCGGCGCGCAAATAGGCGCCGAGCTGGGTCTTCTCGATCAGGAACCAGGTCGCAAGGCACACCACCAGCGAGAAGACGACCACCCAGCCGCGGTAGATGGGCAGGAACATGAAGCCGAGATTCATGCCGCCCTTGAGCTGGTCGGGAATGGCATAAGGCAGACCGGACGAGCCGAAGTAGTTCTGGAACACGCCCTGGATGATGAGAGCCAGACCGAACGTCAACAGCAGGCCATAGAGATGATCGAGCCCGGTCAGCCATTGCAGCATGGTCCGCTCCAGGATCATGCCGAAGATCCCGACCACGATCGGCGCGATGATCAACGCTGGCCAGTAGCCGATACTGAGGTAATCATTGTTGAGCAGGAAATACGCGACGAACGCGCCCATCATGTAGAGAGCGCCATGGGCGAAATTGATGATGTTCAGCATGCCGAAGATCACGGCAAGCCCGAGACTGAGCAGCGCGTAGAACGAGCCGTTGATCAGTCCCACCAGTAGCTGTGCATAGAGAGCCTGCATCGATCCCGCACCCAGTCCCTTCAGCGTTCCTCATGTGGTTCGCCGGCATTGGCCGGCGAACCGTTATTGCCGCTTACTTCTTCAACAGCGCGCACTTGCTTTCGGACAGCGGTGTGAAGGCCTGATCGCCCGGCACCGTGCCGACCAGCTTGTAGAAGTCCCACGGCGCCTTGGATTCGGAGGGCTTCTTCACCTCGAACAGATAGGCGTTGTGAATCTTGCGGCCGTTCGGCTGGATCTCGCCCTTGCCGAACAGATCGTCCTCGGTCGGCATCGACTTCATCTTCTCGACGACCTTGACGCCGTCGTGCGGATTGCCGCCAAGCGCTTCCAGCGCCTTGAAGTAATGACGCAGGCCCGCATAGACGCCCGCCTGCACCATGGTCGGCGGAGCGCTGTTCTTCATCTTCCCGGCGAAGCGCTTCGAGAAGGCGCGAGTCTGGTCGTTCATGTCCCAGTAGAAGGTCTCGGTGAAGTTGAGGCCCTGCGCGGTCTCGAGCCCGATCGCCTTGACGTCGGTGAGAAACAGAAGCAGCGCGGCGAGCTTCTGGCCGCCCTTGGTGATGCCGAACTCGGCCGCCTGCTTGATCGAGTTGGTGGTATCGCCGCCGGCATTGGCAAGGCCGATGACCTTGGCCTTGGACGACTGCGCCTGGAGCAGGAAGGAGGAGAAGTCCGGCGTGTTGAGCGGATGCTTGACGCCGCCGACAACCTTACCGCCATTGGCCAGCACCACCGCCGTCGTGTCGCGCTCGAGCGCCGCGCCGAAGGCGTAGTCGGCAGTCAGGAAGAACCAGGTGTCGCCGCCCGCCTTCACCAGCGCTTGGCCCGTGGTATGGGCGAGCATATAGGTGTCATAGGTCCAGTGCACGGTGTTGGGCGAGCACTGCGCATTGGTGAGATCGGAGGTCGCAGCACCCGAATTGATGTAGACCCCGTTCTTCTCCTTGATGACGTTGTTGACGGCCAGCGCCACGCCGGAATTCGGCACGTCGACGATGACATCGACCTTGTCGACGTCGAACCATTGCCGCGCGATCGCGGTGCCGATGTCCGGCTTGTTCTGGTGATCACCGGAGATGATGTCGATCTTCCAGCCCTTGGCAACAAGGCCGGAATCCTCGACCGCCATTTGCGCCGCCAGCGTCGAGCCGGGGCCGCCGAGATCGGCGTAGAGACCGGACTGATCGGACAGCGCGCCGATCTTGACGGTCTTGTCCTGTGCGCAAGCGGCGCCCACTGCTGTGAGCGACAGCGCGGTGCCGAGCAGAAATGACGCAATTGACCTGGTCTTCATGCAACTTTCCTTTTTTGAAGTTTCTCGTTGGCAGTTCTAGACGCCGAGATAGGCGTGGAGCTTGTCCATATTGGCAGCAAGCTCCGCATTGGAGAATCCGTCAATGATCTTGCCATGCTCGACGACATAATAGCGGTCGGCGACCGTGGAGGCGAAGCGGAAGTTCTGCTCGACCAGCAGGATGGTAAAACCCTCCTTCTTCAGCCGCGCAATGGTATGGCCAATCTGCTGGATGATGACGGGTGCAAGACCTTCCGTCGGCTCGTCCAGCATGAGGAAGCTCGCGCCGGTGCGCAGGATGCGCGCAATTGCCAGCATCTGCTGCTCGCCTCCGGAGAGTTTTGTCCCCTGGCTGCTCAGGCGTTCCTTGAGGTTCGGAAACAGCTCGAAGATCTGGTCGAGCGACAGCCCCCCGGCCCGCACGATCGGCGGCAGCATCAGGTTCTCGCGCACGTCGAGGCTCGCGAAGATGCCGCGCTCCTCGGGGCAGAAGGCAATCCCCATGCGGGCTATCTTGTCCGAGGTCGCGCGGATGATCTCCTGGTTGTTGAACCGCACCGAGCCGGTGCGCTTGCCGATGACGCCCATGATCGACTTCAGCGTGGTCGTCTTGCCGGCGCCGTTGCGCCCGAGCAACGTGACGACCTCGCCCGCATTCACGTCGAAATTGATCCCGTGCAGGATGTGGGACTCGCCGTACCAGGCCTCTAAGTTGCGCACCTGGAGGATATTGCCGCCGGTCGTTGCAGCCTTCGCCGGTGCCTCGGCGATCGCAGTGTCAGGCATGACCGGCTCCCAGATAGGCTTCCTTGACGCGCTCGTCCTTGGTGAGCTCGCTATAATGGCCTTGAGCAAGCACCTGCCCGCGCGTCAACACGGTAATGATGTCGGAAAGATTGGCCACGACGCTCAAATTATGCTCGACCATCAGGATGGTGTATTTCGCGGAGATGCGCTTGATCAGCGCCGCGATCTTGTCGATGTCCTCGTGGCCCATGCCGGCCATCGGCTCGTCCAGCAGCATCATCTCCGGATCGAGCGCGAGCGTGGTTGCGATCTCGAGTGCGCGCTTGCGCCCATAGGGCATCTCGACCGCGGGCGTGTTGGCAAACTCGCTGAGGCCGACATCGTACAACAACTCGCGCGCGCGATCGTTGAAACGGTTGAGCACGGACTTGGAGCGCCAGAAATCGAACGAGCTGCCGTGCTGGCGCTGAAGCGCAACACGCACGTTTTCCAGCGCCGTGAGATGCGGAAACACCGCCGAGATCTGGAACGAGCGCACCAATCCCATGCGCGCGACGTCGGCCGGCGCCATCGCGGTGATGTCCTGGCCTTTGTAGAGGATTTTTCCGGCAGACGGCCTGAGGAACTTGGTCAGGAGATTGAAGCACGTCGTCTTCCCGGCCCCGTTCGGACCGATCAACGCGTGAATGCTCCCACGGCGGACCTTGAGGGCGACATCGCGGACGGCGAAGAATCCCGCGAACTCCTTGGTCAGCCCTTCCGTTTCGAGAATGAACTCATCGGCCAAACAAATTTCCCCCTGCCCGCGCGACGCGCTGGCCGCGCGTGGCTTTGCTTATTGCTATCGGCTTTCCGGAAGCCTTGGAGCCCTTTCCGGAACGCCGCCTCCGGCGGCGGAATATGCCGGAGGTGACGGGGGTTAGGCAAGGCGGAAAGCTGTGCCGGTCACATTGCCGACCCGCGGGACAGATGCTCCCTTAGTCGAAGACATTGATGTCGCACCTGCCGATGACCTCGCGCGCAAAGCACCGGTCATCCAAGCCGTCGTTAACGGTCTTTCGCAGGCTCCGCCAGCCCGCTCCGTCAGTCGCCAATCGATCAGGCAACGTGATCTCCTGAACCAACCGATGACAGAATCACCCACGTCATCGCGTCAACGAAGACGATCAGCGAAGCTCGCCTTTAGCGTTTCTTGGCGCCGACTTCCTTGGCATAGATGTCCGGCTTGAATCCGACCAGGAGCTTGCCGCCCGTCTCGAGGACGGGCCGCTTGATCATCGAGGGTTGCGCCAGCATCAATGCGAGCGCCTTCTTTTCGTTGAGGCCCTCCCTGTCGGCCTCGGCAAGCTTCTTGAAGGTGGTGCCAGCACGGTTGAGCAACGTCTCCCAGCCGACCTTTTCGCTCCACGCCTTGAGCTTCTCTTTCTCGACGCCAGCGGCCTTGTAGTCGTGGAAATCATAGGCCACTCCGTTGGAATCCAGCCAAGCGCGCGCCTTCTTCATGGTGTCGCAGTTTTTGATGCCATAAATGGTGGTGGGCAAGGCCGCTCCTCATGCATGGGTCGCGTGACGATGATCGGCGTTGTACGAAACTACGGCGCGCCCCACAATATTCGCCACCCAGCTCGCCACACGGATTTCACCATGCACGTCAATCACGATTCCACTGCCGCCGCGGCGCCGACCATCGACTTCGACACGTTTCTGAAGGTCGACATCCGCGTCGGCACCATCGTCGACGCAAAACCGTTCCCCGAAGCGCGCAGGCCTGCATGGCGGTTGTGGATCGATTTCGGCCCCGTGATCGGCGTGCGCAAGAGCTCGGCGCAGATCACCGAAAACCATCCGTTGGAAACGCTGGTGGGACAGCAAGTCGCAGCCGTCGTCAATTTTCCTCCGCGCCAGATCGGGCCGGTTGTCTCCGAGGTGTTGACGCTCGGCTTCCCCGACGCCGAGGGCAAGGTCGTGCTGATGCAGCCGAGCAAACCCGTGCCGAACGGCGGCCGGCTGTTCTAGCCACCTCAGTCCACCAGCCAACGTAACGTCGTTCGATTTCTGGCATGCCAGCGATGGCCGGCTTGACGAGGTCGATCGTCAGTGATAAAATGACTGACTGATCGGTTTTTATAATTTCGTTCTCCTCGAACGAAGAAGGATAAAGCTCAATCAAAACGATCATCTGGTCAGTTATTTAGCGAGCGAGCCGTCATGCCGAAGATCAGCGAAAGACAGCGTGAGAACCGCCGCCAGCAGATTCTCGAGGCCGCCCTCGCCTGCTTTTCCGAAAACGGCTTCCACCAGACCGGCATGGCCGACATCGTCAAACGGTCCGGGCTGAGCCACGGGGCCGTCTACCTCTACTTCCAGAGCAAGGACGATCTCATCGAGGCGCTGGCCGACGACCGGCATCGCCGCGAGGCCGTGCTCAACTCGGTCGCGCATGGGTCGGCCGATCCGCTGGAGCATTTGCAGGCGCTGGTCCGCGTCTACGCGCAATGGCTCACCGATCCCGCCGGCGAGGCGCGCCGGCGCGTCGGAATCCACGGCTGGGCCGAGGCCCTGCGCAACCGCCGCGTCCGCGCCAGCGTCGTCGAAGGCATCGACATGCCACGCGCGCTGATCATCGCGTTGGTCGAGCGGGCCCAGCACGATGGCCTCATCAAGCGCGATCTCGGCGCGGATGCGATCGCACGCGTGCTGATCGCGATCTTCCAGGGCTTCGTACTGCAGAAATGCTGGGGCGAGGAGCTCGACATCAATGCCTGCATGGCGGCCGTCACCGGCGTGATCGACGGCTTCCGCACCACCAAACCCGACGTCGAACGAACGACCAGGGCTTGAATGATGTCCTGGATCCATGACCTGCTCGCAGGTGTCGGCGTAGGCCTCGTCGGAGGGGTGACGTCGGGCTTCATGGGCACGAGCCCTGGTGGCGGTCTCGTGATCTTCTGCGTGCTGCTGCTTGGCGCGGAGCAGCACATCGCCCAGGGTACTTCGCTAATCGCCCAGGTGCCTCCGACGGGCCTCGCCGGGGTGCGCCGCTACTGGCAGAGCGGTAATCGCAGCCCGTTGCAATGGATCGCCTGGATCGGCACAGGATTTCTCGTCGGCGGTGCGAGCGGCGGTTACACCGCGGCCGCGGTGTCCGACTCGGTCTTGCAATGGACCTACGTCGTCTACCTCGTTGCGCTCATCGCAGCGCTCGTTCTGCGGCGTGACCGCAAGGACGCCAGTAGCGAGGTTGGTGATCCCGACAAATTGCCCGGGCTCCCACTGTTCCTCATCGGCACGCTGGCCGGCTTCTCCTCCGGCTTCATGGGCATCGGCGGCGGACTTGCGATCACTGTCGGCCTCGCCGCGGGCCTGCGCGTGCCGCAGCATCAGGCCCAACTCGTCAGCCTCATCTTCTCGGTCATCCCGACCAACATTCCGGCGGCCTGGATCTACTGGAGCAAGGGGCTCGTGGTCGGTTGGCCGGCCATCATCGGTATTCTCGCCGGCCTTTGGATCGGCACCGATCTCGGCGCACGCATGGCCAATGGCGTGAGCAAATCGGTGCTGCGCCGGATCATGATCGGGCTCGTCTCGCTGATGGCACTCTACATGACCTGGAAGGCGTTGAGCTGATTCAGGGCCGCTTCGGAATGTTCAACCCGCGCTGTACGGCCGGACGCACAAGGCCGCGTTCGAGCCAGGCCGCGACCGACTTGAACTGGCTGAATTCGACGAGATCGCCAGCGCCATAGAATCCGATGAGATTGCGAACCCAGCCGAGCATGGAAATGTCGGCGATGGTGTAGTCGTCGTCCATGAACCACTGCCGGCCCGCAAGATGCATCTCCATGACACCGAGCAGGCGCTTGGACTCGCCCACGTAGCGCTCGAGCGGCCGCTTGTCCTCAAAATCCTTGCCGGCGAATTTGTGGAAGAAGCCGACCTGGCCGAACATCGGCCCGATGCCGCCCATCTGGAAATGCACCCACTGGATGGTCTGGTAGCGGCGCGCCGCGTCCTGCGGCAGAAGCTTGCCGGTCTTCTCGGCGAGGTATTGCAGGATCGCACCGGATTCGAACAGCGGCAACGGCCTGCCGCCGGGACCGTTGGGATCGAGGATCGCCGGAATCTTGCCGTTCGGATTGAGCGAGAGGAATTCCGCCGTCTTCTGGTCGTCCTTGCCGAAGTCGACGAGATGCACCTCGTAAGGCAGCCCGATCTCCTCGAGCATGATCGAGACCTTGACGCCGTTCGGCGTCGGCAGGGAGTAGAGTTGAAGGAGTTCGGGATTCTTCGCGGGCCAGCGTTTGGTGATGGGGAAGGTTGAGAGATCGGACATCAGGACCTTGGATGCGTGTGTTGGAGCGCATCTAATGTAGGCGAGGCGTGGAACGACGCAAGATCACTGGTTGTGCCTGCACGTTCTGGTCACGAGGTCCGGCGCGGGGCGGCCCGACGCATCTATGGTGGCAGCCTCATCATCGCTGCGATCGGAGTCATCGTCTCATGTTGCAGCCGATACTCCATGAACCATTGCCCCGTCACCAGCAACATCGCCGTAAAGGCGATCGCAAGCATCGCGGTCGCCAATTGGCTGACATCGTTCATTGCATTTGTCCCTCAGCAAAACTTGATGTCTAAACGCTGGCTCGTTCTGCATGTTCCCTGCTCCCGCGAAAAGATTGCCACTCTTTCCCATTCCGAATACCAGGCGGGCACTCTGTTCCGACCCCAGAGCGAGGGACCATTGAGCCATGCCGGCGTTATCGGGAGATGAACATCGAGAAGCACGCCTTGCTCGATCACGCCGAGCGCTGTCGCCGGGTCGCGGACGACCTTGCCCATAACGAAGCCGTGCGACGGCTGCGGGCGATGGCCGAGGAGTATGAAGCCAGAGCTTTGAGGCTGGAGCACCAGGAAGGTCAACTTCGGCAGCATCTCAAGCAGCGCCGTGCGTGTCTCGGCCGCACCGAAGGTCGAAGCGATCGGGGAGCTGATTGCTCTCAATAGTTGATCTCCATCCGCAACCCGCGCGGATCAGGATCTTCGCCATCGAGGCGTCTGGTGCTGTCACGCGCAGCGATCGCGCAGGCACATGCATCGATCAGATCGTCACGCCCGATGCCGGTGCCGTGACGCTGCATCAGCCATTTCCGGAGCTTGGCAAAGCCCTGCTTCTCCAGCAGTTGAATGCGCCGTTCGCGCCCGGTCGCCGATGTCTTTCGTTCCAGCCTGCACTCGCCCGCGAGAGTCCAGAAGATCAACTCCGGATGCGCTTCGCAGATCGTCGTCTGACGCTCCGGTGTCATGACATCATCGAGCTCTCTGATCTTGTCCCTGATGTTCCAGAGCTGGCACGACACGCCCTTGTCGCCCCGCTGCCAATAATGCCGGTTCGCGGCTGCCATGTCCGGAAACGTCCAGAGATCGCGACGCGCGCCAAGAAAGACGGCAGCGCCGATCAGCTCGCGGGCACGAAGATCGCAGACCCGATAGCCTGTCTCCTTCAATCCGATGGGCATGTCGATCATCGCGCGCTGGTGTGGGATGGCGAGCAAGCGCGTGAGGCCCGGCGCATAGTCGAACCCATGATCGCCACGCCCATCAATCCAGGCCGCGACCCACCCCAACCGAAAGCCGTCCAGGCCGAGATAGTTTGGCATCCCCTCTTCCGCCTGCTTCATGTCTTCGAGCACGCTTGAACATCCGCAAGTTGCGAGCGTATGTCCCGCGCCCTCGCGAACACTTCCGTTCGCGAAACGACCATGAACCGAGTGATGAACCACCGCTACGAAAGATTTGCGCGACTGTCGAACGGTCTCGGACCGATCGATAGCGCATGCCCGGCTCATGGGAGCGATCTCGCTTGAAAGCGAGATCGACAGTCCGCTTCTCACGACCCTCCCGAGCCAGCCGCTCCGGAGGGTTTTTTGTTGCCAGCCGCGCGGCCCGTTCGAACTTCCCGGCAAATGCCGGAACGGGAGACCCGGATCCCGGGGCTCGCGCTCGAGAGGCGCGTGCCCAAGCGCGCGGGGCCTGCCGGAGGGAACGAGGCGATGAGCCGGACACCGATGGCAGAGCGAACCCGAATGATTCGCAAACAGCGGCGCGTTGACAGCGCCGCGATAGAATTTTCGTGAATCGGTTTGCCGCGATCTTCGCGGCTCAACCGACGCTGGTGGTGAAGATGTCGGATACTTCCTCCACGGTGAAGCGGGTTCGAATCCCGCCTTTGACGCACGCACCGGGATGCGGCCTCGGAAAGGCTTGCACGCGGCCCGGCGCAGTTTCTCTCCGCAAGGAGAGCGCTGTGTTGCTGTCACTTAAAGCCGATATCGCCCGTTCCCCAGGGTACCCATCTAGGCCGATGCGAATGCTTCGGCGCAGTCGGGAATGACGCGCGCGGAGGCCGCGTGCAGCCTTGCGATCCTCGCCCGCGGTCTGCGGTGAGGTCGAGATCTTCACCTTCAGCAGTGAGGTGGTGAAGGTCCCTCCCCGCCGCGGCTTTGCGCTGAGGGATGCGATCATCAACTCGCAGGCTCATAGCGGGACCTATCTCGGCAAGGCGGTGTCCGAGATCGACCGCAAGGGCGACCGCCTGATCGTCTTCACCGACGAGCAGAGCCACGACCGCGTGCCGGATCCTGCGGCGAGCGGAACGCTGGTCAACATCGCCTCGTATCAACACGGCGTCGGCCACGGCGGCTGGACCCGCGTCAACGGCTTCTCGGAGGCCGTGGTCGCGTGGATCGCGGCGTCGGAGACGACGCTGCACTGATGCGTCCCACGAACGACCCGGGCGCGGCATCCCGCGCCCGGGTCACTTGGTTTGACGATCTTGCGCTCTTACGCTTGGCCTTCACCCACGCGAGACAGCCTGGCGCGGCTACCGACCAACTTCAGCCAGGGCGCCAGATGGACGGCACTCATCAGCAGGTACATCGGGACCATTCCACCGAACGGCGACGCCCCCGCTGTCGAACACAACGCATCCGGCGATCCGCCGCCAAGAACGGCCGTCAGCAGCGCCATGATCGCGAAGGTCGGCGCGGCCGCGAGGCGTAGCCAATTGGCCGCGCCGATCGCCGCGGTCTTGCTCACGACTTTGCGCTCTGTTTGCGGAACGCCGCCTCTCCGGCATCCGACACCTCGACCCATCTCTTGTCGGGCGCCGCACCTGCCTCGTAGTTGTCATGCCAGTTCCACCACTTGTAGGTCGGCGTCTGGGGATAGCCCTCGGGCGAGTCTTCCCACACCTCTTGCCGGCCGAGCGGCGTGATGTCGAGGTAGTTCCAGGTACCTCCCATCTGCTCATCGCCGCGGTTGTTGATGAAATAGGTGCGGAAGATTTTGCTGCCGTCGCGGAAAAACACGTTGGTGCCGTGCCATTCGCCGACGCCGAAGTCAGCGTCGAAGCTGTCCGTGATCGTGTACCAGGGCATCTCCCATCCCATCCGCGCCTTGAGGCGTGCGATGTCCGCCTGCGGCGCACGCGAGACAAAGACGAGCGTGGTATCGCGCGCGTTCAGATGAGCGAGATGGGCGACCTGGTCGGCCACCATGGAGCAGCCACGGCAGGCGTGGTCCGGCCAGCCAAACACGCCCGGCTCGAAGAATGCGCGGTAGACGATGAGCTGATGTCGGCCCTCGAACAAGTCGAGCAAGCTCGCTTTACCCGTGGGTCCCTCGAACGCGTAACTCTTCTCCACCGCGAGCCACGGCATCCGCCGCCGCTCAGCGGCCAGTGCGTCACGGGCTCGGGTTGCAGCCTTCTCCTTGACGAGCAACTGCTGACGCGCAGCTTCCCACTCCTGCGCCGAAACGACATGAGTCTGCATAGCTGACCTCCTGTTTGTTGTTTGGTGCGTTCCGTCAGGCCGGCAGCCGCCGGTCGTAGTCCTGCTGAAGCCGGGCCCAGCCATCCCAGAACGGCGCCGGCTCCTCGCCGGAGATCCGCGCGACCAGAATGTCGAGATGCATGTGCCAACCGGCGCCGACCTTGAGCATGGTCGGGCGGTCGGGCAGACGACGATGGATCACGGTGAGCACCACGCCCTTTCCCTTCGGCTCCAGCTCGAAGGTCACGTCGCCGCTGTTGCTCCAGGCAATCGAAAGCTTTCGCGGCGGATCGCACTCGGTAATCCGACTCTGCATCCGATGCTCTTCGGGAAAGCCGGCCGGGCGCCTGCTCGGGGGATCGTTGAGCTCATCGTTGCGCCAGACGAGCTCGAAGGGCGCTCCGACCCTGGTCTCCATCACGCCCGCCGCCAGCCATTTGCTGCGAAGGTCGCTGTCGGTGAGATACGCCCAAACGCGCTCGATCGGGCCGGGCAGCAGGCGCTGAAGCTTCAGCGTCGTCGGTTCGATCAGTTCGCCATAGGCATCGGGCTTGGTCTTTGCATCCATCGTTCTGCTCCTCACTTCTTTTTTGCCTTCGCCTCGTCTTCGGCGCGCAGCAACGCCTCCAGCGAGTCGAGCCTGTCATTCCAGAAGCGTTCGTAACGTCGCAACCAGGCATCGGCTTCGGCGAGCCGTGCAGCTTGCAGCCGACACAGATGGGTACGGCCGCGGATCGTGCGTGTGACGAGGCCTGCATTCTCGAGCACCCGAACGTGCTTCGAGGCACCCGCGAAACTCATGCTGAACGGTGTCGCAAGCTCCCCGATCGTGAGCTCCCGTTCCGCCAGATGACCAAGCATTGCCCGCCGCGTTGGATCCGCGAGGGCATGAAAAACGGCGTCTAGATGCGAGAATTGCTCAACCATATGGTTTAACATAATCGGTCGGGATCGATTGTCAACCGATCGGTTTAATTATTTTTGAGTTCCGGCGGCTCTGGGCAACTCGAGCCAGCCGGCAAGGACCCGAGCGAGCCAGACGGCGCGCGCGGAATGAAGTAGGAGCAAGACCATGCGACGACCCGACCCCTACCAGGAACGTGCCCGCGAACTGTGCCTCGCCGCCGGCGTCGATCCGGATTCGCGCGTTGGCGAAGGACGCGGCCAGCCGGCCTGGTGTCTCTGTCGAGATGCCGCGCGGAAGGAGCAGCTGGCACGCGAGACCAGCGCGGCCGCGAGCGAGATCGCGAACCTCCGCCCGCAAGATGATCGCTTCAAGAATGCACCGCTGAAGATCTTCGGCGAGCATGATGAGGCGACCGTGGCGCAGATGCGCAACTGCATGGCGGTCGGCAACGTCGTATCCGGCGTGATCTGCGCCGACGGCCATCTCGGCTACGCCCAGCCGGTCGGCGGGGTCATCGCGTATGAGAAGCAGATCAGCATCTCCGGCGTCGGCTTCGACATCGGCTGCGGCAACATGGCTGCGCGTCTCGACACGTGTTTCGAGAACATCTCGGCGATCGTACCCACGATCATCCGCGACGTCGCGAAGACGATCTCCTTCGGGGTCGGCCGGGCCAATGCCGAGCGCGCCGAGCAGGAGCTGTTCGACGATGGCGATGCGTGGCGTGAGAGCGATATGGAAGCGCATCGGCAGAGGCAAATAGTAAAGTGGGAGGCGATGCCTCCCACTTCGTTTGCGCCGTTCGCTTCCAGCGATCTTCGCGGGGGCGTTAGCCTGCCCCAAGCGCCTCATAAGCGAGGCGCTTGAACTCAAAGAAGAACGGATTCCAGAAGCCCATCGCGCGCTGCGCCATCAGCACGCCGGCCGTATTGGCCGCTGGGCATATCCACCAATGTGTGCCGGCGACGCCGCCCCACTGGAATTCGCCAGTCGAATTCGGGGGATCAAAGGGCGACGGTGCGAAGGTGACGGCGCCGCCGAGCCCAAATCCCTTGCCGGGAATGGTCCCGAGGTTCGCAAAACGGATGGTCTGGCCATTGCCAAGCTGGTTCGTCATCATCTGCCGCAGCGTCTCGGGCTTCAAGAGTTCGCCCGATCCCGGCAACAGCGCCCGCACCAGCGCGAGCATATCCGGCAGGGTAGAGACCAGCCCGCCGCCGCCCGACAGCCGCGGGAACGGCCGGCGATAGGCTTGCGGATAGGGCTGATCGTCGATCCGCCAGAGGCCCGGTTTCATCGGATCGAGCACATCGGCGCCGCGATAATAGGCGACCAGCCTGCCCTGCTCGGCTTTCGGCACGGAAAAAACGGTATCGACCATGCCGAGTGGATCGAAGATGCGCGCCTTGAAGAAGGCATCGAGCGCCTTGCCGGAGACGACCTCCACGACACGGCCGAGCACGTCGGTCGCAACCGAATATTCCCAGCCAGTGCCGGGATGATAGGACAGCGGAAGCCTGGCGAGCCCATCGATCATGTCGCCGAGCGACGTCAGCGGATTGAGGACGCGCGCCTCGTTGTAACCCTTGAACAGCACCGTGCCGGGATCAAATAACCCGTAGCTCAGGCCCGATGTATGCGTCAGCAACTGGCGGATCGTGATCGGGCTGCGCGCCGGTTCGACGTCGGCGAGGCTCGTCGCCCTCTGCTTCAGCACCTTGCGATTGCCGAGTTGCGGCAGGAATTTCTCGATCGCGTCGTCAAGGCCGATGCGGCCCTCCTCGACCAGCAGCATGATCGCGCAAGTGACGACGATCTTGGTGTTGGAAAACGCGCGGAAGATGTGATCGGGCCGAAGCGCCACGTTCGCCTCGCGATCAGCCAGCCCTACGCATTGCTGGTCGACGACATCCCGCCCGCGCAGCACCGCCCAGGACACACCGGCGACGATCTCCTGATCGACGTAGCGCTGCATTGCCGTCCGTGCGGCGGAAAATTTGGGTGTCCTGGCGTCCATCTGCTGCTGTCTCCGTGAGCTGGTTGACATCGATACAACGCCGAATCCCCGGCAGGAAAGCCCTTCCTTCAAGCTGGCGCCGGTGCATGCCAGCGCCGACATTTTTGTTTCGCCGCGTGTTCATTTGGATGCGAGCAACAGAGCGAAAAGCTCTGCAACCTTCCAGGCAAGCGCCCGGCAAGAGCGCGTTAAGGGCGCGACCTTTAGCCTCACACCCATGTTAGGCGTATCTCAATCCAATCAACGGTGACCGGCAATGACCTCGATCGCTGCTACATCTACCAGCTCCTATTCGCCGCTTGATCTGCTCAAGAGCGAGCTCACCAAGGAAGTCTCCGCGGGCACGATCAGCTCGAGCGACGAGTCTGCACTCTCGTCCGCGCTCGATGACATCGATTCCGCACTCAAGAGCGACGGCTCCAGTTCGAGCTCCTCGACGCCGCCTTCGCCCGACGAGATGCAGTCGAAAATTGACAATCTCATCCAGAACGAGGTGTCGAGCGGCAAGCTCACCAGCGATCAGGCGGATGAGCTGAAAAACGTGTTCGCCAATACGTTCTCCAATGGTGCCGGCGCTCCTCCTCCCCCGCCGGATGCGAGCAGTGACTCATCGAGCACGAGCAGCACCGACTCCATCTCCTCGTCCACCAGCAGCGCTGACCTGATGAAAGAGCTGATCGCACTGCTTCAGAATGCGACCAGCCAGTCGACCTCCTACAGCTCCAGCGGCAACGTGTCGTCCTCCTCCGCGTCGAGCTCACTGCTCGTCGACTACAAGACCTGAGCGCGAGGCAGGGAAGGCTCGGTCCCAGGCCTACCGAGCCTCATCCCTCTTTCTGCAACACGGTCACATGCAGGCGACGGTGGATTCGCATCCCATGCCGCTGATAGAGCGCGATCGCAGATGCATTGTTGGAAAACACGTGCAGGAAGGGAATTTCGCCTCGCGCCACGATATGGCGCGCAATCGCTCCAAGCAGCGTCTGCGCATAGCCGCGGCCGCGGTGATCGGGATGCACACAGATTGCCGTCATCTCCGTGAAATTGCCGGGCTTCATCCGTTCACCGGCCATCGCGACCAGGTCACCACCGACACGGATGCCGAGAAAGGTTCCGAGCTCGTGCGTCCGTTTGCTGAACGGACCGGGCCTGGTCAACGCGGTCAATGCCACCATCGCCGGAACGTCATCGACCCCGAGCGTGACGATCTCGGCATCATGGAGCGGGCTTTCGACGGGCGTGCCGATCATCTGCTCGCCGGTCTCGGCGAGCAGCGTCTTGAATCCGGCCGGCGCGACCACTGCGTCATGCGTGAACAGCACGACAAATTCGGACGGCGACATCAACTCGGCGAGTTCCGCGTAGCTTGCTGGCGACAGATCGACCACGTCGGCGAAGGGTCCGATCGCCGAGGGAAAGCGCAGCGCCCGCGCACCGCCTTGCGCCAGATGCCACTGTCGTGTCGTCAGCGCGTTCCAGATTGGTCGGTCCAGCAGCGCCAAATCGGAATCGGACACGGGCTCTATTCCTTGTCGAGGCTTACGATCACCGCCGCATTGGCGATGATGATGGCGTCGCTGCCCTGCTCGGCCGGAATTTCGAGACCGCCCTTGACTGCTTTCACAGTCACCGTGCCGTAAGGCAGCTCCTTGGCCACCGCGACCTTGTCGACCGCTTCAGGATTCGGCACCCCGATGGTGACGTCGACGAACATGTCGTTGGCGGTCTTGCCGAGCATACGAAAGAATCCGAGGCTGGAATGCCTGATCGCATCCGACACCGCGCGCCTGGCCGCCTTGGTCGCATCCTTGCCATGGACGTCGACCCCCATGCCCATCTCTGTGATACAGCGTACGCGGGTCATTTCCAGTCCTGTTGTTGGTAGTTCCGACGCGCAAGCTTCGGCGATCTAGCTGGTCGGCACAAGCGCCTTTTCGCGCGGGAAATAGGCGTTGCGGTCCTCCTCCTGCGCATTGACGACGGCGCGAATCCGCAACAGGTCCTTGCGCGCGACAAGGCCGACCACCCGATGCGCCTCGCGATCGACGACCGGAATGCGGCCGAGATCGGAGGCAACCATGAGATCGGCGACCCGCCCCAGCACTTCATCGGGATAGGCGACAGCGGCTGATGTATCGGACACGACGTCGTCGAGAGTCGCGCTCTGGTGATCGCCCTCGGTGCGCCAGCGCAACACGTCGGCGCGCGTCACCATTCCGGCGAGACGGCCATTCGCGGTCACGACCGGATAAGACTTGTGCCGCCGCTCCTCCGACGTGAAGAGCTTGACCGCTGCGTCGACGGGCATGTCGACCGGCAGGGTGTCGACGCTCTTCACCATGACATCCGCAACGCGCAACAGTTCGAACGGATCGACGGTGTATTCGCGCGTGATGTGCTGGCCGCGTCGCGCGATCTTCTCGGTGAGGATCGAACGCTTGAGCAGCAGCACCGTGACGGCGTGCGCCGCCCCGGTCGCGGCCAGCAGCGGCAGCAGCATGTCGTGATTGCCGGTCAGTTCGACAGCAAACATCACGCCTGTCAGCGGCGAGCGCATCGTGCCGCCCATCATCGCAGCCATACCGACCAGCGCCCAGAACGACCCGCCACCAGGCAGCATCTGCCCCTCTAGCCACCCGGCGGCTCCGCCGAGAATAAGCAACGGCGCCAGCACGCCACCCGACGTCCCCGAAGCCAGCGCAACGACCCAGATCACAGACTTCACGAGCAATATCCTGATCGCCTCATTGCGCATCATGTGGCCCGAGAGGAGATCGGCGATGACATCGTAGCCGACACCGAGCGCACGCGGATCGATGAGACCGCCGAGCCCGACCACGAGACCGCCCAGCATCGGCCACCACATCCAGTGCAACGGCACATGGTCGAACAGATCCTCAGCCGCGTAGAGCAGCCGCGTCATCAGTCCGGACTGGAGGCCTGCAACGATGCCGACACCGATCGCGACCGCCAGCCCCCACCACGGCAGATCGGGCCGCTCCGCGAACGGAAACAACGGACCCGTCCCGAACAGCAGGGGACGCCACGCTGCCGAAACGACCGCGCCCGTGACCACGGGCAGAAAGCTGCGCGGCTTCCATTCGAACAACAGGAGCTCGACTGCAAGCAGCACCGCCGCAATCGGCGTGCCGAAGATCGCTGTCATGCCTGCGGCGGCACCGGCGACCAGCAACGTCTTGCGCTCGGCGGCCGTGAGGTGGAAGCACTGGGCGAAGATCGAGCCGATCGCGCCGCCGGTCATGATGATCGGCCCTTCGGCGCCGAACGGCCCGCCGCTGCCTATCGAAATGGCTGACGACAGCGGCTTGAGGATCGCCACTTTCGGCTGCATCCGGCTGCCGCCGATCAGGATCGCTTCGATCGCCTCGGGGATGCCATGGCCGCGGATCTTCTCGGAGCCGAAACGCGCCATCAGTCCGATAGCGAGGCCACCGAGCGCGGGCGCCAACACCATCCACAGCCCCGGCCGGGCGTTCGCCAGCGAGACGCTCTCGGTGCTGAAATGGCCGAACCAGATGAGGTTCGTCACCAAGGCAATCAGCTTCAAGAGCACCCATGCGGCCCCCGCCCCGAGGCTACCGACAGCCAGGGCCATGCCGATCAGCACCAGGACGCGGGCGTCCGCCGTGAAATCTCCGGGCTTGCCGCGATGACGCGGAAGCCCGCGGGCTATGTCGGGGGTCTGGCGCATGACTACTCTTGGGAGGATTATGACGCCACGCCAATATATCGTGACACGATATATATCAAGGGAATGGCTGGCATGATTTCCCGTCCCACCCGCGGGGATCTAGCGAAAACTACGGCTTCCCGCCGTGCTCGTCGCGGGTCCTGAGTTCATCGACCAACACCCGCACGTTCTCCGAATAGTCGATCGGGATCGAGATCAGGTGAACGCCACCGTCGCTGAAGGCAGCGTCGAGCGTCGGCATGAAACTGTCAATCGTCTCGATGCGGTGGCCCTTGGCGCCGTAGGATTTCGCGTACAGGACGAAGTCGGGATTGCCGAACGTCAGGCCGAAATCGGCAAAGTGATCGACTGCCTGCTTCCACCGGATCATGCCGTAGGCATTGTCCTGAAGGATCAGCACGACGAGGTTGAGCTTGAGCCGGACGGCGGTCTCCATCTCCTGGCTGTTCATCATGAAGCCGCCATCGCCGGCGACCGCCAGCACGCGGCGTTCGGGATACAACATCGCGGCCATCATCGCCGATGGCAGGCCCGCGCCCATCGTCGCCAGCGCATTGTCGAGCAGCAGCGTATTGGCGACCCTGGTGCGGTAGTTGCGTGCAAACCAGATCTTGTACATGCCGTTGTCGAGCGCGACGATGCCGTTTTCCGGCATCACCTGACGTATGTCGTGCACAATTCGTTGCGGCGTCGGCGGCCAGCGCGATTCAGTCGCGCGATCGGCGATATGGCTGAGAATCTGCTCGCGCAACGGCAACAGCGCGCCGGCATCCGGCAGTCGGCCTTCGAGGCGGTCGGCCAGCAATTCGAGGCTCGGCCCGACGTCGCCGACGACCTCCGCATCGGGAAAATAGACCTGCTCGACGCTTGCCGGCGTATAGCTGACGTGGATCACCTTCGGACCCGACGGCCCCATGATGAAGGGCGGCTTCTCGATCGCGTCGTGGCCGATTGCGATGATCAGGTCGGCGGCGTCGATGGCCTCGTGGACATAGTCACGTTCGGATAACGCCGTGGTGCCCATATAGAGATTGGTGCCGCCGGGAACGGTGCCCTTGCCCATCTGCGTGGTGAAGAACGGGATCTGCGTCCGCCGCACGAAATTCGCGATGCCGTGGGTCGACCGCGGCCGACTGGTCGCCGCGCCCATCATGACCAGCGGGCGTTTCGCCGCCAAAATCATCTCGGCGGCGCGATCGAGCGCGGCACGATGGGCGACGGGAATCTCGATCGGGTGCACGGGGACCACCGGCACGGACGCCACCTCCTCGCCCGCGACGTCCTCGGGCAGTTCGAGATGCACCGGTCCCGGCCGCTCCTCCATCGCAACGCGGAAGGCATCGCGGACCACGGTCGGAATGCTCGACGCGCTGACAATCTGCCGCGCCAGTTTTGTCAGTGGCTTCATGCTCGCAACGACATCGACGATCTGGAAGCGCGCCTGCCGGCTGCTCATGATCGCCTTCTGGCCCGTGATCATGATCATCGGCATCGCGCCGAGATGCGCATAGGCCGCTCCCGTCGACAGGTTGAGCGCACCCGGGCCGAGGGTGGAGAGACAGACGCCGGGCTTGCCGGTCAGCCGGCCATGGGTCGCGGCCATGAAGGCTGCGGCCTGCTCGTGGCGGGTCAGGATCAGTTCGATTTTGGAGTTGCGCAAGGACTCGACCAGATCGAGATTTTCCTCGCCGGGAACGCCGAAGATGCGGTCGACGCCCTCATTCTCGAGGGCAGCAACAAACAGATCCGATCCCTTCACCATCCGTGCCTGGCCGCTCATGTCGCCTCCCCTCAACAATGTCTCCGGCGTTCCGCCGGCAAACTTGAACGGCATGGTAGCCGTCCGTCATGACAACTCCACTCACAATGCGGCGCGCCGCCTCACGCACCGCGTCCGCGAGGACGATCGCCCGACGTCACGATCCCCGCCGATAACGTGACGAGGCACAAGAGCGCGCCGAGCATGGCGAACGCCATCGGCAGGCTCGCGATCCGTGCCACGAATCCGACGCCCGCAGGGCCGACCAGAACACCGGCATAGCCCGCGGTGGTGATTGCAGCGACGGCAAGTCCCGTGGGCATGGCCTGTTGCGAGCCCGCACGGCGAAACAGCACCGGGACCAGGTTCGAGGCGCCGAGGCCGATGAGCACGAACCCGGCCATGGCGACGATGGCGAGCGGAGCGACGAGCAGCACGACGAAGCCGGCAATCGCCAACAGGCTACCGACGATCAACGTGGCGCGATCGCCGACCCGCGCCACCACGGCATCGCCACCGAGCCGGCCTGCGGTCATCGCGATCGAGAACAGCATGTAGCCAAGGCCGCCTTGCGTGTCCGGCACGAGGCCGGCGCCCACGATGAGCAGCGCGCCCCAATCGAGCATGGCACCTTCAACGAGAAAGGTGATCGCGGCCAGCGCCGCAAGCACCAGCACGATGCCGTGCGGCAGGACGAACAGCGGTCCATGCTGCGCCTGTGCGCGCCGCAGCAAGAGCGGCCAGGCCACGATCATCGCGGCCAGCATCAGGGCCGAGGCGATCAGCGTGCTCGCGAGCGGGCCGAGATGGATCGACAGCAGCAACGTCATAAGGCTCGATCCGGCAAATCCACCAATGCTGAACAACGCGTGGAAGCCCGACATCAGCGGACGCGTTGCGGCACGCTCCACCTCAACCGCGTGAATATTCATTGCGACGTCAATCGAGCCGAGTGCGGCGCCGAAGCCGAACAGGACCAGGCCCAGCGTGGCCGGCGTACTCGCGACGACGAGCCACGGCAGAATCACTGCGAGGCCAAAGCCGCCGACGAGAATGATCGGCTTACTGCCGTAGCGCGCACTCAAGGCACCTGTCAGCAGCATCGCGGCAACCGAGCCGATGCCGAGGCAGAGCAGGAGCAGGCCGAGGATGCCGTCGTCGACCGCCAGCCGTTCCTTGGCAAACGGCACCAGCGGCGCCCAGCAGGCGATGCCGAAGCCCGCAACGAGGAAGGACAGCCGCGTCGCGAGCCGGGTCGCCGGCCGGTCGGCTGACAGCGTGTGCATGGGAACTCCGCAAGGGCTAAGGATTCGAAGAACTGCTAGTAAAGCGTGCCTCGGGCAAAACTGTGAAGCTACAGGGAAGTTTCGGCTTGTCGGGCTTCGCGCACTCCGCCAATGATCTTGCCGGACTCCTTTCGCTTTTGCCCCTGATATGACTCCCAAACGCTTCGAAGCCCACTGCCTGCGACTGCCCGCCGCAACCAAGGTTGTGCAATGGGAGGGCACTTCGGTTTTCAAGGTCGGCGGCAAGATGTTCGCGCTCGCCCGCGGCTTCGTCCAGCAGTCAGGCGGCTTCATGTTCAAGACGTCGAACATGGCTTACGCGATGCTGATCGAGCAGGGTATTGCACGCCCCGCGCCCTATCTCGCCCGCGCCAAATGGGTGCAACTCGTCGACAACGATGCCCTGCCCGACCCCGAGCTCGCTGCCTATCTCGACCAGGCGCACGCGCTCGTGGTTGCGAAGCTGACGCGCAAGGCGCGGAAGGAGTTGCGGCTGGGGTGATGGTCACAGAGCGCGCTCGCTGCTGGGCAATGACGTTGCGCCTCAACTCGCATTTCAAATTGGGGACACACTTTCGCATTCTCGCGGCTTGCTCGCCCGAGCTTTGCTGATCTCCTTACCCTTCATCGGAACAGAGGGCGCAGGGAAGACCGGGTGCCGGCTGGCACCCGCGGTCCGCTGCGCGCAGGTCAAACAAAAGAACTGCACAGCGGCATACAGGTCGAGCCGGAAACAACACCCGGCCTTCCCTGCGCAGGGGAGTCAATAGGCGAAAAAACGAAATGGAAACAGTGGCGTTCGGGCTGGATGTTCACATCTGTGTCGCGATTCCCGTTGCCGCCTCGGCAAGAAGCTCGCCATTGGGGCCAAGCATGACATCGCCACGCTCTCGAATGACATCGTCGCGGGCAGGTTCGGAGGCCTTCTCAGCAACGCGCCACATGCGCAAGGCTGCCTCTGGCCTGTTCAACTGGGCCGCCGAGTCCGGGCGCGATTACGTGACTGCCAGCCTCTGTATCAACCTGCCGAAGCTCGACCCTGAGCATCCCCACCCGCGTCCTATCCGAGGATGAGACTAGGACGTTCTGGCATGGCCTAGACCGTGACGATCTCCCCTATGACCGCCGGACTTGCCTGGCACCCAAGTTCGAGCTCGTCACCTTGCTGCGGTCCCGTCAACCACTCGGCGCCCCCAGGGACGAGCTGTTCGACCTCCACGGCGACCACCCGCGCTTCGACGTACCACTCAAGCGGGGCAAGAAGCGCAGCGTGATCCAGCAGCCGCTGTCCGATCTGGCCGTCCTATGGGGGCGAGGCGAAAAGCGGGATACGCGCGACCGCAGCTATTGAGAAAATCTGGTGCGAGAAAATTCGAGGTTGCAGTTGCAGCAGGGGCACCGTGCTCTCGGCGTCTCCAAAAAGGGGCGTGGTCATTCATGCAAGCAATCAACTTCGAGAAGCCCGGCGCGCCCGCAGAGCGCGAACGCCGTGCGGGCTAATTTCCTGCGATCCGCCTCAGATTTCGTTGTCGCTTGCGCACCCGGTCAACGAGGCGCAGTGGGAGTAGCAGAGGGTTGCGGCGTCGCAGGTGGCGCCGCGGCAGCAGGTCGCGGCGCGGCAGGCGCGGTAGCAGGTCGCGCGAGCGGTTCACAGCGACCGTTCACCATCCGCATTTTTCGAGCGCTGCACCTGCGGACTGCGGCACGCACCTTGGAGTTTGATACGCAGATGCCATCGACCAGTTGACGGCCCAGACCACAGCCTTGGCGAACCGGAATGACCGAATTGTTTGGCTGCTGTAATGGGACGTAGGGCATGCTCTGCGCTGAGGACACAACGAACAGCGCGAGCGCGACGACGATGGGTCTGATCATTGTTTGTCTCCAGTTGTCACAGAAAGACCTGCACTAGGCAGCGCGCTGGCAACATTTCGTTGCCACTGGCAAAGTGATCATGGTAGGCACGGCCGATGACTATATGGTCAGCTTCGCGCACCACAGACCAATGGCGTCGCGCCGCTCAGTACGGATAGTATCCGCCGCCCGGGCAAACATAGTTGCCGTAGCTGTCGTAGCCGCAGCCGCCGCGGTAGTAGGCGCCCGCCGCAGCCGCGCCGACCGCAGCCGCGCCCACTGCCGCCGCACCGGCTCCGTAGCGATAGCCGCGATACGCCCCTGCATAGCCGTAGCGCCCGCCACGCACAGCGACAGCGCCGCCCCGGTATCCGCGAGCCGCGACTGCGCCGCCCCGATAGCCCCGAGCCGCGACCGCGCCACCCCGGTATCCCCGGACCGCCACCGCGCCGCCGCGATATCCTCCCGCTCGCACACCGCCGCCGCCGCGGCGGGCGAATGCATCGTCGGGAGTGAGGGTGACCAGCAGCATGGCTGCGGCTGCCGAGGCGATTAGAATTCGACGCAACATCAGCGTACTCCTTGTTTCAGAGAGAAAGCCGCGGACACCTGCACATCGCGCTAACCGCGACTGTCCGAAGCCTCGCGTGCGCGAGCTTCGCGGCCTTGACTTGGATCAAAACAAACCTCACGTTCATCTACGTGAACGACTGCTTCATCGACCTCATTCACGTTGATGCCGCAATTAGAGTAGCCTGCCGACACGAACATGAATGACGCTAATGGCAGAGGCCGTCACCATTGCTGGCTCGGTCGCCGGTGGCAGGGCTCTCTCTCGACGGCGGTCCACTAAGGCTAAGACCGTCAGCGAGTCGGTACTGGCGCTGCACCTCGATTGCAGTCGGACGTACATCGGCAAGCTCGAAACTGAAGGCGTGATCCAGCGGCAAGGTGACGGCTTTCCACTCGACCAGAGCCGCGTTGCCTACCTGCGATACTTGCGGCGCGAGCACAAGCGCTCACCCCGCACGGAAGCCGACGCTGATCACGTCAAGAGCAAGACGGGATCAATCCTTTTTCCGGCTTGGCGGCAGCACGCGATTTACACGAGCAGTAAGGGCCGCCGTGGATCGGACGTTCACGGCCTGCTCCGCTGCTTGTTCGCCGACAGCCGGTCGGCAACCTGCCTTCGATGCCGTTCCAGACTATCCGGCTCCGGTGGTGGGCAACGCCGGCGACGAGCGCGAGATGGGGCTGATGTCGCCACCTCCGCGCTCGGGTGGGCCGCCGGTCTCCAGCATCTGGAACACATCACCGCCGCATGGCGCAGCCAATGCGGTTCGTCGCGCCGATCGCGGTGATCTTGACGACTGATGAGGAGCGCGATGTCTGGATGCGCGCGCCATGGATAACGCAAAGGCGGCCGCAGCGTTCGTTGTCAGATGATGCGCTGAAGATCGTCGTGCGCGCGGACAAGACAAGATAACAGAACCTGCGGCAAGCGCAGCGCAGACATGCGGTGCCGGCTTCATTGGAACAAGATGCCGGACTGGCATGATGGGCTATTGGGGAAGTGAGGCGAGACAAATTGTAGACTGACGCGGCAGATCACTGGCATGTAGGCTAGTGGCACGCTTTGATCCGGGAGTTTCGTTATGCGTGCCTCGCCATCGATTGTGCCTCAAGGGGCCGACCAAAACACCTATCTCGTGCTGGAGGACTTCGGTCGGATGGGCTGCTATTGGCGCGAGACCGACGCCGACAACGCTGACCGCGAGACGCTGATCCGCGACTTAGTGGAAGGCCAGTATAGTCATCCAGTCCGCATCGTGGTCTTCAATACCGCCGAAGGTTGGTCCCGTGACGCGACTATGGATATCGCCGATGAGCTGCGCCAACGCTACCTTGAGTTTGGCGAGGTACCGAACTCGATCCACGATTTCATGGATGCCAATCGGCGCTGAACGGCGATGTCTGCATGCGCGCACCGTGGGACGAAACCAAGGCGCTGCAGCGCTCACTGCAAGATGATGGCCTGAAGGTCGCTATGCACGGTGAATCGAAGGAAGATCAGGCCGCCGCATGAAGCACGTCGAGGCCACGCCCCTTCGCCGATCCGGAAACCGCAGCACGCAAGCTCGTCGAGCTCGCCGCCGGCATCGAGCCCGTGCAAGACGGCCGCGTCCATATCGAGAAGATCAATGCGCCGTTTCTCTACACGCTGAAGGCCAGCGGTGAGGAGTTGGGCACCGGAATCAAGATGGCGGTCGAGCGCGGCTGGCTCGAACTGCACGAGAGCGGCACCTATGTGCGACTCTTGAAGGCAGACGCGCCGCATACGGGGCTTTGACCTTAGTCAAAGACGGCCCCGGCCGGTGGGATAGGGTTGAGTGGAAGGCCGGGGCCGCTGGAGGTGCTTGGCTGCAGGCCAAGCGAATGATCATAGACC